>DATNQN010000132.1 GCA_036703985.1 Leptolyngbyaceae cyanobacterium | reverse complement strand
GGGGCAGGGTGAAAGGAAAAAGGGGTAAATTATTTAATTTTTATCCTTCATCCTTTATCCTTCAAACTTCATCCTTTATTTTGGTTCGACAGCGATTTCCAGGCGGCGGTTGCGCTGCATATTGGTTTGGGTATCGTTGGGAGCGATCTGGCGAGTTTCTCCGTATCCAAGAATTACCCAGTGATATTTATTGCCTAAGAGACTAGATAAATATTGACCGACCGCTTCGGCGCGTCGAAAAGATAGTATTCGGTTATTTTCTAGTTCTCCAGCGCCATCGGTATGAACGGCGATGCGGACTGTTGAGTTGGGATATTTTTGCAATTCGGACACTAGTCTATCTAAAACTAAGCGTGCTTCTGGGAACATTACGGCTTCGTTATCTTGGAACAAAGCATCTGCGGGGAGTATAGCGGTGAGGGTATCTGAGGGAATCAGGGGCGTGGAGGAATAGGCGATTTGAGATGCCGATCGGACTGGTGGGGAGTTTTTCGCTGGTTTGGCTTGAGCGGTTGGTTTGAGTTGCTGGGATATCACTTCTAGGCGAGTTTCTAATGCTTCGTTGGAATTGTCGCTACCGAGTTGTTTTTCGATCGTAGTGGTGCGATCGCGCAAGTTTTTCAACTGTGTTTGTAGTTGATTTAAGTCTGTTTCCAATTTTTGTTTTTGCTGTGGGGTCAGTTTGGCTGGTGGAGGAATTACTTTTCCTTCTAACTGAGGTTTTGCTGGTTCGGTAGGAGAATTATCGAGAAGATTTAAGAGATTTTTAGCATCTCCCGGTAGAGGTAATATTTTTGCTACTAAGGGTTTTTCCGGGCTGCGATCTGGACGAACGATCGCGATCGCAACTCCCCCTAAGGCTGCTAAGGTGCCTCCTACCAATAAAAGAAGCAATCGGAAGATAAAAACCAGTAAAAATCGACCTTTAGAGCCAGATCCATCGGAATGTTCCTTCACTTACCTTTCCTCATCCCAACACTCTTCAAACATCAAGTTAACTTAACATTTGCGATATTATCTCGACTTTGTTACGATTGCCATCTAAAGTTTAATTTTTTTTAGTTGTGCAAACAATTGTTGAATCATCTTAAGAAGATTAATAGATTGACAAATTAAAACATCAATCTCTTGATATAAATAGATATAAGTAAGCTCAAGCAGTCCTTGGGTGTTCCTCCTCACACTAGGAATACTATGTAGAGACTTATAGATGCTGCAATACCCGTTACTTCGTAAATGGTTATCTGTCAAGCCATACCAGCTAACCTTGGCAGTGATCCTACTCCTCATTTCGTCAATAGTTGCTCTAGACTCATCGGCGGTGGCGAAAAAGTCACAAAAAGTTCGAGCGACAGTCAGCCAGCGTTTCCAAAAAGCGATCGCAGTGCCGGCAAATGCTTCTGCTAGCGTAGAATCGGGACAAACTGACCCCCTAAACAGCCCCCATCCGATTCCTTGGAATTGGATTGTAGATACTCAAGATGAAGTCAGTTTAACTCAAGGTTCGGGAGTCCGTTTCTATCGCACTCCATCGTTGGTGTCCCCAGATGGGAAGTATGCGGCTTACAGCCGCATCCAAATCCAAGTACAGCGGGATATGTACCGCAGTCGCGTTAGTAGCGTAATGTTTGTAGAAGATCTTTCTACAGGTAGATTGCGGGTAGTAAACGCTAGTTCTCCCTTAGCAAATAATCCTTTGAAAAGAAATGAACCTGGAGATAAACCAGGGGTAATTTCCATCTTAATTCCAGTGTCTTGGTCATCAAATGGCGATCGCTTATTAGGACGTCAATTTGAGGGCTTGTTCAACACCTCGGATGCTTCTGACTACGCGGTTGTTTGGGATCGGCAACAAAATCGCGCCAGGACGATCGCTCCTGGCAAAATTAAGTACAGTAATGCCGTATTGTTAGGTTGGAGCCAAGTTAAATCCGACCAAGTAATTTTTCGGGCTGGGGAATTAGGCGACGAAACACCACCTTTATGGGCAGTTAATTTTGGCGGTCGTACTGTGGTGGCAACTAAAAAAGACCAACCGATCGTTTTTGGTAATCAGGTGAAACATAGTTGGGCTGGGCCACAAGCCCATTGGTAATTTTAGATTTTAGATTTTAGGTTTTAGATTGAATTGAAAATCTAAGATCTAAAATTCTATGTTTATTTTGATGCCGAAAATAATGAATATTTTGTTGAGGAGACAGAATTCAGAATTATTTTAATCCTGAATTCTGTCTTTTGATTTACCTTTGAGTTAAATAACGACCCGCCATCATCATGGCATCGGCAATATCTACATCGCCATCGCCATCAGCATCTAAAAACGTACTCAATACGGGATTCCCTCCTTGCTGAGGATTTTGAGAATTCGTGCCAGTTTGCAGTAAATTTAATACCAAAGGAACCAAGATAGGTAGCATACCTCGAATCGTATTGGCATCTAAACCAGTTCTCTGGGCGACAGCCTGAACGATTTGCTGTACTTGAGAAGAGCCGAACAAAGCATCCACAGCTTGCGGGTTAGGATAAGTACCGCCATAGTGATTGACAATACCCTGCGCCTGTTCGTAACCTTCAGTAGCTTGCTTTTGCTGCAAGGCAGAACGAACGAAATTTCCCACGATAGACATCGCAGATTGTACGTTTGAGGGATTTGTGCCGTAGCTATCGCTCAACTGCTGGACAGTGCTGAGAATGCTAGCAAGCTGACCGGAACTAGCTTGCTGGTCAGAATTATTCACAGCACTCAAAATTTGGTCTAAAAGTCCCATAATTAATCGCTCTTCGTGCTTTTTTCAGTCAATATGCCAAATTCGAGTCGCTCTTCGTATCTAGCTAACAGTAGATTTGTTTGTTAAAAATAAGAATATGAGTCGTCAAATCAAAGATAATTCTCCAAAAGATTTTTGGCAACGTTTACGCCAATCTCTTTCTTTATTCCAATACAACATTCGCGCTATTAGGTTAGTTTGGGCTACCAATCGCACCCTGACAATTTTATTTGCTATTTTCACATTGATGGCTGGTTTGTTACCAGCAGCAGTTGCTTATGTCGGCAAATTAATTGTGGATGCGGTGGTGAATGCTTCCCAATCTGGATTGGCAAATGCACGGTGGTTAGCTTTATTTTATGTGGGAATAGAAGCTTTCCTAGTCATTTTATTGACAGGCACTCAAAGAAGTCTGGCTATTTGTCAATCTTTGCTGAGAGTTCAATTAGGCCAAAAAGTTAACGTACTGATTTTAGAAAAAGCGCTTACCCTCGAACTTACTCATTTTGAAGATTCCGAATTTTATGACAAAATAAATACGGCAAGACGAGAAGCATCGAGTCGTCCTTTAAGTTTAGTAAACCGCACTTTTAAGTTAGTTCAAGATGGTCTTTCTTTGATTGCTTACAGCGGTTTGTTGTGGCAATTGTCGATCTGGGCAGTAGCAGTATTAGCTTTTTCTTCCGTACCGGCTTTTATTGCGGAAACTCGCTTTGCAGAAGCCGCGTTTCGCTTGTTTCGCTGGCGTTCTCCAGAGACTAGACAGCAAACTTATTTGGAAACTTTGATTGCTAGGGAAGATTACGCCAAAGAGGTGAAGCTGTACCAATTGGGGTCAATGTTGCTGCAACGATATCGGGATATTTTTACTCGATTATATGCTGAAGACCGCAATTTAACGATTAAACGGGGAATTTGGGGCTATCTGCTGGGACTATTGAGTACGGGGGCGTTTTATGCTGCTTATGGTTGGATTGTACTGGAAGCGATCGCAAATCGGATCACCCTTGGGGAAATGACGATGTACTTAATGGTATTCCAGCAAGGACAATCTACCTTTTCCTCTGCCCTTACTTCCATTGGGGGAATGTATGAAGATAACCTATATCTATCTAATCTTTACGAATTCCTAGAACAAGAAATTCCTCAACCTCAAGGCAAAGCTACTCAAGGTTTAATTCCCAATGATGGGGTGCGATTTGAGAATGTTTATTTTGCTTATCCCGGTAGCAATAAACCTGCTTTACAAGGAGTTTCATTACATCTTAAACCGGGAGAAAAACTGGCAATAGTAGGGGGAAACGGTTCTGGAAAAACCACTTTAATTAAACTTTTAACTAGATTGTACGTACCTTCAAAGGGACGTATTTTGTTAGATGGATTAGATTTAGAATTATGGGATCTTTCCTTATTGCATTCTCGAATTAGTGTAATCTTTCAAGATTTCGTGCGTTATCACTTTACGGTGGGCGAAAATGTAGGCGTTGGCGATGTAAAGCATTTAGAAAATGTAGAACGTTGGGAAATTGCTGCTAAAAAAGGTCAATCTAAACCTTTTATTGAATCCATGCCTGCTGGTTTTTTTACTCAGTTAGGGCGTTGGTTTAAAGGAGGAGTTGAACTTTCTGGGGGACAGTGGCAAAAAATTGCTCTGTCACGGGCATTTATGCGAAATGAGGCCGATATTTTAGTGCTAGATGAACCAACGGCAGCGATGGATGCGATGGGAGAAGCAGAGATTTTCGATCGCTTATCGCAACTAACTCAAAATCAGATGGTTGTTTTGATTTCCCATCGTTTTTCTACCGTGCGAATGGCTGACAAAATTGTAGTATTGGAAGGGGGAACTATTGTAGAAGAAGGAACTCACGCTGAGTTGTTGGCAGCAAAGGGGATTTATCAAAAGCTTTTTTCAATCCAGGCAGCCGGATATCAATAAATCCTACTTTATAGAGAAGCAAATCGGTTTTCCTGGCATTTAGCATAGTTGGCAATGCTATTTGGTAAGAATCCTGTTATCTATGCAAGAAATAGTGACGTTCTTTTTCGGACTAGGTTTTATCTTCAATGCTAGCTTGTTTATTCCTCAAGCACTTAGAATTCTTGAAACGAAAAGTGCTAAAAATATATCATTGGTTACTTTTTTCGGATTTAACCTGATTCAACTTAATGGCGTGCTTTACGGATATTACCAAGATGACTATATTTTAATGTATGGGAATTTGATTAGTTTGCTTAGTTGCGGAACCGTCACTTGTTTGGCAACTATTTATCGAAATAAGTAATACCATTTCCTCTTTAAATTTGATAAAAATGATTATACTTCGTTTTTAAAAAAAGGTGGTAAGCTAATATTTTGTTGACGATTAACCCAAAATAGGTATGGGTATCTTAAATAAGGGAAAAGGAAAGGCAAAACCGAACGCGAATTGATTTTCTTTCGCTTAGTCTCTTAGGTTAGTAGCTGAAAAAATTTTTTTTAACTGCTGAATTCTACTTTATTGCAACTGTCTCGGTAGGAGAACGATCGCGATTAATTAAACTTTTTTACGTAAGTTACAGCCATTGGGGTAATTTTTTCTACTACGCGATCGATGACAAAGCGATCGCGATCCGTCCAAACTCTCGGTTCCCCAAAAACACAGGGTTGCAAAATCCCCCAGAGGGAATTATCCTGACGTAAGTGAGCGTGAATTAAGGCTCGATGTCCGAAGTTTTTGCGTTCGTATTCTTTGTTCAGAACAGTGGGGCTAGCCGTTTCAATATCTTCAACAAAGATCGAAGGTTCTGCACGCAAAGCGGCGGCAAATAATGGGTCTTCTTGGGGTAAAGATTCCGGGTCTTTTTTCCATTCCGGTTCAGTCATATCCGGATATTCCGGACTGCGACGCCAGCAGTAAGGAATTTGACCGAAGCTGGTTTCTGAAGGAATTTGACCGAAGCTGGTTTCTGGATGATGCAGGTAAAGAAAAACGCGATCGCATTTTAAAACTTCACCCAATGCTGGTAATAAAGCAGCAAACACCGCATCTGGTGTAGTGTTATCCCTGAAAACTTTTTCCAAAACCTCTGGCAAATTTCGCTCTGTCATAAATATTTACTGGGTTAAGAATGGAAATTGATATGTGATTTAACGTCATCGACGCCAAAAGTTGCTCGATAGTTTTGCTAAAAATCTGTTAATTAATAAAGTGGTGTATCATAATTTTTCGTACTTATCTAATTTACTAGATTAAAAATATAAATATTTATTCCATCTTCCTAAAGAAATAAATTCAGCGAATAAGTCATTTTTCGATGAATCGCTTACTATTTGGTGCAAAAAATTATTTCTTTCGGTTGTAGACAAAGAAACTTAGATTAAACTTTTTCTATACAGTCACCTTATATAGCAATCCTAAATGAATTGCGAACAACTAGACCCCTCCCAACCCTCCCCTTGGTAAGGGGAGGGCTAGGGTGGGGTTCATTACTCAAATAGGATGGCTATAAATTAGCTGGACAAAGGAGGGAAATTTTTTATGCAATTATTCTTTGTTAGGCATGGAGAAAGCGTTGCTAATCTATTAGGGGAATTTTCCAATCGAGGAATCAAACATCCACTGACCCCTAAAGGCAAATCTCAAGCGATCGCACTCGCACGGCAATTAAAAGATAAAACTTTTATCAAGCTTTATTCTAGTCCTTTATTAAGAGCGCAACAAACCAGCGAAATCTTAGCATCAGCATTTAATTTAGAAATTACGATTACTGATGCCCTCAGAGAATTTGACGTGGGAATTTATGAAGGGACTAGCGACCCTGAAGGATGGCAAGCTTATAAAGAAGTGGTTCGCGTTTGGTTATGGCAGCAAGATAAACAGCGCCGTTTACCAGAAGGAGAAAGTTTTCAAGATTTATTAGACCGATTCGTTCCTTTTTTAGCAGAATTAACCGTTAATTTTGGCGATCGCAAAGAAGGAATTTTATTAGTGGGTCACGGTGGGCTGTATCGATGTGTATTACCCGATCTGCTTTCTAATATTTCTTATGAATTTTCCGAACAACATCCTATAGACAACGTTTCTTTTATTTTGGCAGAATACCAAAACGGTCAACTATTTTGTCGGCAATGGTGCGATCGCACTATTTAATTAAAACAACCCTCACAAAAATATGATGACAACACCTAACGATGGGCGACAATACGCCCCAGCAACGCAACGCAACCGAGAACCGATTTTAGGCGTGTTGCAATGGGTACTGCCTGAAAATGGTACTGTTTTGGAAGTAGCAAGCGGTTCTGGCGAACACGCCGTCTTTTTCGCCCCTCGCCTTTCTCCCCGCAAGTGGTTACCTTCCGACCCCGATTCCGTATCGCGAGAAAGTATCTTGGTATGGCAAGAACATTCTCCATCAGAAAATCTTTACCCCCCGCTTGACCTTGATGTGCGTTCTCCCATTTGGCCTTTAGAAATCAAAAATCAACCTGAAAATAAGTATCTGGCTGATATCACGGCGATTGTCAGCATCAATATGATTCATATCGCACCTTGGTCAGCTTGTTTGGGATTGATGGCAGGTGCATCTCGCATTCTTCCATTTGGGGGAATACTTTATTTATATGGCCCTTTTAAGCAAGGAGGGAAGCACACGGCAGAAAGTAATGTAGCTTTTGATGAAATGTTGCAAAGTCAAAATTCAGAGTGGGGTGTGCGAAACTTGGATGATGTAATAGAAGCCGCTAAAGCAAAAGACCTTAAATGGCTAGAGACTATTAAGATGCCAGCTAATAATCTTTCAGTGGTATTCCAACGGTAATAAATTTTGTCTAGTAAAATCCGTAAAATTGTCTGAAAGTAAATCCAGCTAAGGTAAAATAATTTTTAGGTGGGATGAAGCGATCGCGAAATCTAGTAAAAATTTGGGTTTCTTTATCGCTCAACCCAACCTACAAAAAATTTTTATTTGATCTGCTGCCATCAACTTTAACTCTGATTTTGTCACTTTTTATTTATATCTAACCATTTAATATTGATATTCAACAACTATTTTATAGAATAGTCTAAAAAATCTAGGTGATTACCGTATTTACACCTAAGAAATCTAGCATTAATTTAATTAAAATTAAAATTTATAATCAATTCAAAAAAATTTACGACAGTTGTTAGTTCGCGTAGTGCGAACGAGGCTGTCATCTATCTTAAGGTGAATAAAACTATTTCATCGGGAAAATAGAAAAATATTTCTCATTGTTAAGCTAAAGCTAGAAATGAGGAATCACAAGGAAAATGGCATAAGAATCGCTGATATCTGGATTATTTGGGCTTCAGCTAGGCTAATTTAACTAAAAAAGGGATGAGGAAGTGACTACTCAAAAAAAATTAAAGGGTCAAGGTTATAAAGGAAAATACGGTAGTCGATCTACTGAAAAAAAGGACTGCCAAAGCGAGGAAATTAACCGCCATTTATTTGAAACTTGTCCGATCGGTCTAGCCTTATGTCGGATGGACGGTACTTTAGTGAAGGTGAACCCAGCTTTTGCAGATATTATCGGTCGCACGGTTGAAGAAACTCTCCAGTTAACCTACTGGCAAATTACGCCTAAAAAATATGCTTTCCAAGAGCAAATGCAGCTAGAAAGTTTAGAACAAACCGGACGTTATGGTTATTATGAAAAAGAATTCATACACAAAAGCGGACATTTAGTACCAGTACGCTTAAAAGGGGTGATTATTAAAATAAACGGTGAAAAATTAATTTGGTCTAGTGTTGAAGATATTACAGATCGGCAAAAATTACAAGAAGAATTGATTAAACAGAGAGATTTTAACAAAACTATTATCGAAGCTTGTCCGGCATTTATCGTTACCCTCAGTCCGGAAGGGAAGACGCAAATGATGAACCCAGCAATGCTAAATGCTTTGGGTTACAATTTAAAAGAAGTGTTAGGCACTAATTATGTAGATACTTTTGTCGCAGAAGCCGATCGCGCTGGTGTATGTAAGGATATCGAACAAATTTTCAGAACTCGTCAACAAAGCGTTAATCTCAACCACGTACTAACTAAAACAGGAGAAAAAAGGTTAGTTGAATGGCATACGAGATTTGTTAAAAATGAAGCTGGAAAAATAGAATTTTGCATCGCCGTCGGAATCGACATTAGCGATCGCAAAGCTTTAGAACAAGAATTAGCCAGTAAGCAAGCTCTTTTTGATGCGTTTTTCCGTACTGCTACGGCTGGCTTTTTGATTTTAGATAATAAAATGCGTTACGTGCGATTAAATCAAACGCTTGCAGATATTAATGGAATCCCAATTTCAGATCATATTGGCAAAACAGTTAGGGAAGTATTACCCGAACTAGCACCGATGGTAGAGCCTACTTATGAAAAAATACTAACTACAGGTGAACCGTCTTTGAACGTAGAAGTTAGCGGCGAAACGCCACAACAACCAGGTGTAGAAAGACATTGGATGGTTTCTTACTTTCCGCTGCCCGGTTTGGATGGTAAACTGCTTGGGTTAGGTGGTGTAGTAGTGGAAATCACCGATCGCAAACTGGCGGAAGCAAAGTTAAAACAGTATCAAGAACACTTAGAAGAACTGGCAACAGAACGAACTGCTGAACTGACAAAAACTAATCAAAAATTACAGAATAAAATTGCCGAAATTGAAGAAGCGCAGGGAGTATTAAGACAGCAAGTTCAAATCATCAATCAAATTCACGATGCAGTAATTTGTTGCGATTTAAACGGAATAATTACTAGTTGGAATAAGGGGGCAGAGCGCTTGTACGGCTATTCTGCACTAGAAGCTATAGGTCAAGATATTACTTTTTTTTATTGTCAAGACGAACTAGGCCGCCTGCAAACCGACGTGATAGAACCACTATTTACAAAAGGCAGTAATGAAATAGAAATGAAAGCCGTTTGTAAGACAGGAAAAGTTATTCACGTTCATCTATCAATTTCTCTTTTACATGACAGGGAAGGAACGGTTACGGGAATGATCGGCTATTCAATTGATATTACCGATCGCAAACAAGCGGAAGCAGAAATTAAGCAGAGTTATAACCTGTTGAACGCTATCATGGAAAACACCTCAGACTGCGTATTTATTAAAGATACCGAGGGGCGTTACGTTATAGTAAACTCTGCCGTTTCCAATTATTTTAATAAATCCAAAGAAGAGATTATTGGCAAAAAAGATGATGAATTAATGGATGTAGAATTTGCTAATAAATTGCAAAAAAATGACTTAACAATTATGCAATCTGGCGTAGCGGATGTTTTAGAAGAAATTCTTTTACAAAACGGAAAGAAAAAAGTCTTTCTTTCCACCAAAACTCCGTGGCGCGACTGGGAAGGAAATATCATCGGATTAATTGGCATATCTCGCGACATTAGCGATCGCAAACGAGCAGAGTCAGCCTTACAAGAGCAAATTCGCCGCAACGAACTGATCCTGCAAACGGCAATGGATGGTTATATTAAATTAGCTCTCAACGGTCAAATTCTCGAAGTTAATCCAGCATTTTGTGCGATTACGGGCTACCAGCAATTAGAATTGCTAAACATGAAAATTAGCGATTTAAAGGCGAAAGAAACAGCTATAGAAACCGCCCAAAATATCGAAAATGTCATAGAAATGGGAAATAATCGCTATGAAACAAAGTTTTGCTGTAAAGATGGGCGAATTGTAGACTTAGAAGTGAGCGTTAACTTCGTGCAATTGGGAGAAGAACAATTTTTATTTGGTTTTACTCGCGATATTACAGAACGCAAACGTACAGAAGAAGCACTACGAGAAAGCGAACAAGAATATCGACGTATTGTGGAAACTGCCCAAGAAGGAATTTGGATTATTGACGCCGATAGTAATACTACTTTTGTTAACCAAAAAATGGCAGATATGCTGGGATACTCGGCAGAAGAAATGGCTGGTAAGCCCTTGTTTGCTTTCATGGATGAAGAAGGAATCGCGATCGCCCAAGCTAACCTGGAAAGGAGAAAAAAAGGCATTAACGAACAGCACGATTTTAAGTTTCAGCGCAAAGATGGTAGCGATCTTTGGGTAATTATTTCTACTAGCGCCCTTTACGATAAACAAAAATCTTACATTGGTGCGTTGGGAATGGTAACTGATATCACCGATCGCAAACAAGCAGAAGAAATATTGTTAAAATCCGAGCAAACTCTCAGACAGCAAGCGATGCGGGAGGCTTTGATCAACCGACTCGCCAGTCAAATCCGCAATTCTCTTAATTTAGATACTATTTTAGCCACAGCAGTACAAGAAATTCGCAATTTAATGCAAATAGATTGGTGTGTGTTTGGTTGGTATCGCCTTAACTTAGCACCACCTATTTGGGAAGGAATATATGAAGCAAAAAATCCAATTTTATCGACACTTTTAGCTTCCTACCCTGTAGATTTAGAAAGCCAATTAGTACAGCAAATTTTACAAATGCAAATTGTGCGAACCGATGACTTAAATTTACTTGCCGAACCAGAAATGCGTCAAGCTTACCTCTATTTGGGGATTAATTCATCTTTGTCCGTGCCAATTCAAACTCAGTCAGGGGAAATTGGGGTAATTGGTTGCAATCATTCAGAATTGCGACCTTGGAAAGATGAAGAAATAGAATTATTAAAAGCAGTAGCGGATCAGTTGGCGATCGCGATCGATCAAGCCAGACTATACGAACAAACTCGCATTGCCGCCGCCCAAGCGCAAGCGCAAGCCCAACAGTTAGAGCAAGCTTTACAGCAATTGCAACGCACCCAAACTCAACTAATTCAAAGTGAAAAAATGTCCAGTCTCGGACAATTAGTAGCTGGTGTCGCCCATGAAATAAATAACCCAGTTAACTTTATCTACGGTAATCTCGTACCTGCTCAAGAGTACGCGCAAGACTTATTAAGATTGTTGCAAATCTATCAAAAAACTTATCCAGAACCAACACCAGAAATTCAAAAAGAAATCGAAACGATCGAACTAGATTTCCTAAAAGAAGACTTGCCTAAAATATTAAATTCCATGAAAGTAGGGGCCGATCGCATTCGGGAAATCGTCCTTTCCTTGCGTACTTTTTCCCGCTTAGACGAAGCAGAAATGAAAGCTGTGAACATTCACGAAGGAATAGACAGTACCCTGCTAATTTTGCAAAATCGCTTAAAATGCAAATCAGATCATCCCCCTATTCAAATAATTAAAGAATATGCCAAATTGCCTTTAGTTGAATGCTTTCCAGGACAACTAAATCAAGTATTTATGAACATTATCACCAATTCTGTTGACGCATTGGATGAATATAACAAACGTAGAAATCTTTCGGAAATCAACCTCAATCCCAGCAAAATTATTATTCGCACATCTTTAGTAAAGGAAGAATCGGAAACCGATCGCCAATTCTCGATCGCCAATTTTCAATATGTCGAAATTAAAATAATTGATAATGGCACGGGCATGAGAGAAGAAGTTAAAAAACGCTTGTTCGATCCCTTTTTCACTACCAAACCAGTAGGAAAAGGTACGGGATTAGGATTAGCAATTAGTTATCAAATCATTGTAGAAAAACACCACGGAATTTTAAAGTGTAATTCAGCACCCGGTGAGGGAGCGGAATTTATCATTCAAATTCCGATTAGACAATCTAACAAGACACATAAATAAACTGCTAGGAATTTAAATAGGGTGTTTAGGCTGGTGAGGGTATCGGGAGATCGGGAGATAGGAAAAAGGAAAGAAAAATAGAATTAATTTTCTAACTCCTGAATTCTGAATTCATCCTTCAGACTTTATCCTTCATCCTTCAGATATCATCCTTCATCAGGCAGTGTAGGCTAGAGATGAGAGTCTTAGCACTAGCTCGGACTTTTTCAGCTAACAGCACCAAACTCATCGCCAAGTTCATGCCACTGTCTCGCCTACTTGCACTGATAGCTAGCCTCAGCGTACTTCTGGGGCTAATAATTTGGCTAATTAACTCCTTATATCGCCTCTACAGTAACATTGCCTGGTCAGCGCCACCCCTACTAGCCAATTTATTGCTGTTTTTGCTAATCGTGCTAGTGGCAGTCTGCCTAGCCGCATTTGGCTATTACGCCATGATATTCTGGCAATCCCAAAATAAGCCCCGCAAACGCCGCTTAAAACCAAAAGTTCCGGAAGCAAAAACCGAAGCCGCTGCCGAAACACTCCGCGCCGTGCGAAAACAAGTCAAACAAATTCAAGATGAAGTAACGCGACAAGCTTTACTCAGTCGTTCCCGCGAAATCGAAGCCAATCTCGCACGAGGTAACTTACAAGTAGTAGTATTTGGCACCGGTTCGGCGGGTAAAACTTCGCTGGTAAATGCGTTAATGGGAAGAATGGTAGGGCAAGTAAGTGCTCCTATGGGTACAACAGAAGTAGGCGAAACTTATAACTTAAAATTAAAAGGATTAGAGCGAGAAATTTTAATTACCGATACCCCAGGAATTTTAGAAGCTGGTGTAGCGGGAACGGAACGAGAACAACTGGCAAGACAACTAGCTACAGAAGCAGATTTACTATTATTTGTAGTTGATAATGATTTAAGGCGATCGGAATACGAACCGTTACGGGCATTAGCAGAAATTGGTAAGCGAAATTTGCTCGTTCTTAACAAAATTGACCTTTATACAGATGACGATAAAGAAGTTATTTTGGCACGACTGCGGGAACGAGTGCGGGTATTTATTTCTTCCGCTGATGTAGTTGCCGTGACTGCCAATCCGCAAGCAGCTAAATTAGCAGATGGGGAAATTTTCAAACCAGAACCAGATGTAATGCCATTGATTCGTCGCTTGGCAAATGTACTGAGAGCAGAAGGCGATGATTTGATGGCAGATAATATATTATTGCAATCTCAACGTTTAGGAGAAGAAGCGAGAAAATTAATTGATGCTCAACGGCGACGGCAAGCTGATAAAGTAGTAGAACGCTTTCAATGGATCGGTGCCGGTGTAATTGCCGTGACGCCTTTGCCTGTAGTTGACTTGTTAGCAACGGCAGCAGTCAATGCCCAAATGGTAGTAGAAATTGGCAAAATTTACGGTTGCGAATTGAATATGGAACGGGGGAGAGAGTTGGCGCTTTCTCTGGGCAAAACTTTAGCTAGTTTGGGAATAGTTAAAGGAGCAATTCAATTACTTTCGACGGCATTACAATTGAATGTTGCGACTTATTTAGTAGGTAAAGCAATTCAAGGCGTAACTGCGGCTTATCTAACTCGCATTGCTGGCAAAAGTTTTATCGAATATTTTCGTCACGATCAAGATTGGGGTGATGGCGGTATTACTGAAGTGGTGCAAAGACAATTTCAACTCAATCGCAAAGATGAGTTTGTGAAGGCGTTTGTGCAAGAGGCAATTGCCAAGGTTGTTCAACCTTTAACGAATTCTCCGCAACCAGAAATTGAAGAGGAGGAAGAAGAAGAATATGAACAGGAAGAGGAAGAAATTAAATTAGAACCTTTACCTCAACAACGGTATGAATTACCCGATGATTACGACGATTGGCTGAATCCCGATCCCAAACGGGATGATTGGTAATGGTGGGGTTGATTCAATTTATTTTCTAATACCATTTCTCTGTAACAATGCGCTTAATACTTTCTGCCCAAACTACTATGCGTAGCAAAGGTTTCAAAGAAATATGTTACGAAATATTAAGCGCATCTTTAGAGAGAACTGGTATAACATTAACCACAACTTGGGTGGTCATCCATTCCCGACTGGGAAAAGCTACTGGAATTAATTGGCGGGTTGCGGGTTGTTCGCTAGCTAAAACTGCTAAAAGTTCCTCCAAAGAATTGCTAGGGGCATTAATTTTTCTTTTGTTGGCAGGAAGAAGAGGTTGGTCGATGGGGGGTAGTTCTAACCAGCGAAAATTTGCTCCATCTAATGTCACAAAAACTTTCAAAATATCTGCACCCTGTTCTTCCCCTTCTGGCAAACTTAACTCAATGGGAATCAGTTCTGTTTGTCCGGGATCGAGGGGAATGAATTGGCTTTTGGTACTGGGGGGATATAGCTGGTTAATTGCCCAATTAGATTGTAAATCTAAGATAACAAGATTTAAGACATTTGAGTAGTTATTTTGAATTTCCAGAAATACGCATTCGCCCACCTTCACTGTAGGTAGGGTGGGGTCTTCAAAGGGTTGAGGAGAAATGGGTTGGCCTAGTTTATAATTAGTTTGTTTGCCCAATAAATTAACTGAAACTTTACCTTGCAATGGTGATTTGCGATCGAGGTTATCGAGTTCCTGAATTGCCTGATACTTTGCTAAATGAATGAGACGCTTTACCAAGTTGGTAGCGGCGTTGCTATTGTGTACGTTTAATCCTGGTTTAAGGATAATAGGAAATCCCGTGCGATCGCAAATTTCATAAACCCACTCATTCACGGCAACTTGATATCGATTCGCCTCTTCTTCCGTCTGAATTTTCCGCATCGTCACTTGATAATCAGCCGTTTCATCATTCAAAGCTAATTCAACCCAACCATTACCTGCCATTGCTAATGCAACTTTTTGCAAAAAATCCTCATTGTTTTGAAAATTATCTTGCATCAAGCTAACTTTTTTAACTAAACTAACAGGCGCAGAAGTTAGGACAGCTTGTGCGCCCGATTCGATAAATTTTTGGTCACCCAAAATAGTTGTAATTTCCGCCCAAGATTCGGTGGCTTTTCTTTGGACAATTTTAGCAATTGCTAATCGCTGTTCTACCTGAGTGAAATCTTTCGTTCCCAATGGATAAATGACAAATGTTGCTCCCAAATTTACCCCTTGAGCTTGACCCGCATCGAGTTTAATCCGTTGAGGTTTAGTATTTTCATCTAACTCTACTTCTAAAACCGTGACAGCGTAAGCACTAGAAATAATTTGATTGCTAAAAACCAGGCGATTTTCTTCACCCAATAACATGGGTGTTTGCCTGACAAATTGGCTGCGAACTTTTGCATAAATGCGATCGTGAAGTACTTTGTAATTCAGTTCGGAAATGCCTTGATTTAATGTATCTAGTAACCAATAAGTGAGCGCCCCATGATGTTCTTTCCCGTCAAAAGTATATTCATAAGCTAACTCAGATGGACGACAAGCAGCTAGTAAAACATAGTCTTTAGGATAAGGTAAAAGATTTATATTTCCCTGACGAGTTGCTATTTTAGTTAAATTCTGCCAAGTTTTCACCAACTCATCCATCGGTGCAACTAAACTGTCGCTAGGTCTTTGTGTAGTATCAATTTTATCTGCATTCAATCCGCGAATCTCTGCACCGCCAACTCGCGTTACTCCTCCCGAATGGCAGCAATCCATCACCACAGTTACAACTAATCCTTTCTGCACCATATCATCGATAATTTTAGCGAGTTCGAGGTCGCGCAAATAACGAGAATTTGGATTACCAATATCAACTGGAACTAATACTTCATCAATACCATTTTCTCCTTTCAATTGAGGGTAATTAGTCTTTGCGCGACCGCCATGACCTGAGTAATGAATATAGATTCGATCGCCCGGTTGGGCAAGATTTGTTATTTCTTTAAATTTTGCTACTATGTTTTCGTAAGTTGGCAAAAGTTCAGAGATTTCTTCTTGGTTTGAAGCGATTAATTTGATAATTTTATTAGGTGGTTTCGGTTGGCGATTGAGAAAAATTTCAACGCTATTAATATCCCGGACGCATCCTTTAAGAGTTTTGTAGAAACTTCCATCAGGTAATCGATTGGGTAAATAGCAATCAATTCCGATCAGTAAGGCGTATAAGTTTGTAGTTAGTTTAAAATCATCTTTCATAAGAATTACAAAAAGTTGGTTCGTAGTAAGGACTTTAGTTAGTCCTTTGACTGACAGCATATAAGGACTAAAGTCCTTACTACAAACTATGGTTATACTAATCTTTTGTTATCCTCAAAACCAATTGATCTGTAATCCATTCACTCGCTGCATATCTAGCAGGCTCTAAATTTTTAGTTGGTGGTTGTTCTTCAGCGATAACTGCTAAAAGTTCTTCAAGGGGATTTTCCGGACTTTTTCCCGATGCTGAAATAATCGGTCGATCGAGTGCTGGTAATTCTAACCAATGAAAATCAGTTGCACCAACCGTCGCAAACACTTTTACGATATCGTCGCATTTTTCATATCCGTTTGGCAGAATTGCTTTTAATGGTAGTATCTCTTCTTGACCGGGATTGAATGTGACGAAATAGGCGCTTCCAGAGGGAGAAATTTGTGAGATTCCCCAATCTGATTGTAGATTTATTACCGTCACGTTGAGCGTTTGAGAAGAATCGTTGCGAAGTCGCACAAACAACCATTCACCTACTTTAATTGCGGTGATATTTCCAGGGGTATCAAATGGCTGTGGTTGTGGTTCTTCGGCAGGATCGTAGTTAGTTTGTTTGCCAATTACCTCTAAAGTAAATGCTAGTTTGCTACCCGGTACGTTTGACCGATGATAGTAGTTATCTAGCTGCTGCGTTGCTCGATATTTAGCTAAATGTAATAACCGTTTGGCAATACCAGTAGCCGCATTAGGTTCGCCTACTTTTAAAGCAGGTCGTAAATTAATAATGGGAATACCGCTCGGATCGCAAATTTCGTATTCTCCATTTTGATTAATTGCTACTTGATAATCAGCCGTTTCATTTCCAGATATTAATTCTATCCAACCCTTGGCGATCGCAATCGCATCTGCTACTGCTTTTAAAGCGGTACTTTGCAATGGATCGGAATCTGCTTTTTCTAACAAACGAATTTTCTTTACTAATTTGACAGAACGAGGATTAATTAGTAATGCTTGAGAAGCTTGTTCGATCGGTTCGGTGCGAAAAACTTCTTTCACTTCCAGCCAAGATTGCGTCGCGCCTAGTTCGCTAATTTCAGCTAAAGCTAATCGTCGATCGATCTCGGTAAAATCTGTAGTACCGGGTGGATAAATGGCAAATTGGGAACCTTTACTCAGTCCTTGTACTTGACCGGCATTGAGTAAAATTCGCTTATTTTCATCAATTTTTATCACATTTACGGCATAGTCTAAGGATATACGATCGGCCCCAAACACCAAGCGATCGCCTTCCCCTTGCAGTAGCGGCGTTTGGCGCTGAAACTGACTGTTAATTTTGGCAAGTAGGCGATCGTGCAGTACCTTATAAGTCAGTCCGGGCGTCAGCGAATTGAGGGTATCTAGCAGCCAATAAGTGAGCGCACCGTTGCGTTCTTTCCCGTTGAAAGCATACTCGTAAGCAAGCTCATTAGCACGACAAGCTGCTAATAAAACGTAGCCTTTCGGTTGTGGTAACCATCCGCTACCTAATTCCAAGTTGCGCGTATCCGACTCGGTTAAATCTTGCCAAGTTTCGATTAATTCACGATCGGATGCTACTAAACTTTCTGTCGGTCGAGCAGTTTTATCAACTGTATTTAATCCTCGAATATCAACATCATTACCTCTGGTGGCTTCCCCAGAATGACAGCTATCTAGTACGACTGTAACTACTAAATTTTTATTTACCATTCTTTCTAGAAGTTTGGCAATTTCAATATCTCGCAAGTACCGTGCGGTTGAGTTGCCAATATCGGTAGGAACTAGTGCTTCATCAATGCCATTTTCTCCTTTCAATTGCGGGTAATTAGTTTGAGTGCGACCGCCATGACCGGAGTAATGAATATAAACGCGATCGTTTGGTTGAGCAATTTCAGTTATTTGCTGAAACATGGCTACCATGTTTTCATAAGTAGGCCATTTTTCAGGCGGTTCGGCGGGTTCTGCTGTATCAGATTTGGAGGCAGTTAGTTTAAAAATATGCTCTGGCGGCATTTTCAATTTCAATTTAAGAAAATTTTCTACGTGGTTAATATCGCGCACGCATCCGCCTAGATTCCGATAAGAACTGCCATCGGGAAGTCGATTTGGTAAATAGCAATCTATGCCAATGAGTAAGGCATATAAATTGGCGGATTGATTGATTGGTTCTGTCATATTTTGATGTTGAAAAAAGTTTTTAAACGCGATTGATGAGGCTGATGGTGGGTTACGGCACGGTTGATTAATTATTAAATGAAAATAATCAAATTATTGACCGTGCCTAACCCACACTAGGATTTAATAGGGTCTAATTTTTCTTGCCAAACTTCACAAATTGTTTCGGCGGTAGCTGAGGAAATCGTCTTAATTACTAAAGCTGAAATGATGGCAGCGATCGCAGGAGCTAAACCTAAATTAGCAATCAAAACAGGTGCTAAAAATCCAGCCGCTTTTGCCGCGCTTTCTTCATAAGCATCTTTCAACTTATTGAGCGTGTCGTCTTTTCCTAGTAAATCGCTGACATCGCTGCACAACAAATTGTAGGATTTGACATTGAGACGCTTGAAAAGGCGATTGCCAAAACTCACATCCTGTCCGCTAGGTACGGCACCTCTGGGTATCGCCGTCAACATTTCATCTAAATTTTCGATAGAAGCAGAACGTGCGGTCAAATCCTGCGCCGCTTCCTGAGCGTGAATTCCCAATTGAGCTTTCAGCGTATCTTCATCAAGATCCATCATTTTTTGCATTAATTCATCCATTTGCGTCATAAATTTTTATCCTTTCTTAATTGAATGAAAATTAGCCGAATGCGATAATTATTTTGACAAGACATCTTAACAATTATCCCTAAATTTACTGGTTTGAACTACCACTTCCAGCGTATTTTTGACAAGTTACTTTCGCTTGTTGAGCGGCTTCACTTTCCGGATGTTTCAAAACAGGATGATCCTGCAAGCGATCGCAAGCTATTTTTAACCATTCTTGCCAGTTGGCAGCCCACAATCGCACTGTTTTATCATCACTTCCACTAATAATAATATTCCCATTGGGGCTAAAAGCTACAGATTGAACAGAGCCTTGATGTTTGAGAGGCTGACCGATCGCATTACCCTGTAAATCCCATAATTGCACTACCGTATTAGCTCCCGCAAAAATACCTCCGCTACCCGTTACAAACGTTTGATTATCTTTACTAAAAGCAACCGATGCTACAGTACTTTCATGTAAAATTGGTGGAACAATCAAACCGCCTTTTAAGTTCCATAGTCGCGCCGTTTTATCGTGACTACCGCTTAAAATCATCTTGCCATCAGAACTAAAGTCAACTGATGTAATAGGGCCGCCATGACCTTTGAATGGTGGCGCAATTTGATTACCTTTTAAATCCCATAGGCGTACTGTATTATCATAAGAACTTAAGCTGCCACTCCCACTAACAATCATCTGACCATCAGGACTAAAAGCAGCGGTATTAACTTCAGCTTCGTGTCCTTTAAAAGGCAAACCGATCGGATTTCCTTGCAAATCCCACAAGCGCAGAGTTTTGTCGCTACTCGTACTAACAATCATTTCACCATTAGGGCTAAAAGCAGCTGAAAAAACAAAGCTGTCATGCTTCATGGTCGGAGCGACTAAGTTACCTTGAAAATCCCACAATAGGATGTTTCCATCGGCGTCGGTACTGAGAACTGTTTTACCTTTTGGGCTAAAAGCAACAGAAGTAATTAAACTTTGATGACCCTCAAAAGGTGGTGCGATCGCATTACCTTCCAAATCCCATAATTGAACGGTATTTACTGTTCCGTTATGGCGACTGCTAGTACTAGCAATTATCTTGCCATCAGGACTAATTGCTATATTATTAACTCCTGATAGATGACGAATAACTCGCAGCGTTAAATTACTTTCCACATCCCACACGCGAACGGTATTATCAGCGCTGATAATACTCGGCATATCCGGAGTAATTGATTCAGAACCGCCTGCACTGATAATTGTCTTGCCATTGGGATTAAAAATAACAGCAGAAACAGTACTGGTATGTCCTCTAAAAATGGGCGCAATTAAGTGACCTTTTAAATCCCAAAGTCGAATAGTTCCATCAATACTGCCGCTAACGATCGTCTTACCATCGGGACTAAAAGCTACAGATGTCACGAAATCATCATGTTCAAAGGGAGGCGCGAGTAAATTTCCTTGCAAATCCCATAATTCTACTGTTTTGTGAAATCCACCACTGACAATTTTTTGTCCATCTGGACTAAATGCGATCGCATCCGTTTCGGCAAAACCTTCTTGGGAAAGGTCTGGTCTTGATGCTAAGAATTCCGAAAAGCCTTCCAGAGTCCTAAACGGTTTACCAATCGCTTTACCTTGAACCGTCCAAAGTTGAATCGAGCCATTAGATATTCCAGCTGCCAAAAGGTCACCATTTGAACTAAAAGCCACTGAATTAGTCGCAACATCCAGTTGATTAGCATTGAACGGAGGTGCTAAAAGATTACCTTGTAAATCCCAAATTCGCACTTTCGCATCCAAGAATTCCCCACTGAAAATCTTTTGTCCATCTGGGCTGAAAGCAACTGCAATTACACCACTTTCATGACGGAAAGGCGGCGCTAAAAGTTGACCTTGTAAATTCCACAATCGCACGGTATTATCGCTGCTACCACTAGCAATTATTTGACCGTTAGGGCTAATTGCTACCGCCGTAATTCTAGCTGTATGACCGATAAAAGCAGGAGCCAAAAGTTTTCCTTGTAAGTTCCACAACCGCACCGTTTTGTCATCGCTACCGCTAACTACGATCGCTCCATCACGACCGATCGCCACAGACGTAACGCCAGAACTATGACCGATCGAACGGTTTCGCTCTCTGGCGGTTTCTACTGCACTGAATAAGCTGGATTGTACTGATTTAAAAGCTGGTTTGAGAAATGGCTTCAATAGAGATTGACTGCTTCCCATTGCTGCAATTGCCATCACTAAACCATCCACAGGTTTTTTAGTTAATAAATTCTCGGCTGTGGCAGCTTTTTCGCGCAACAAAGTTTGTTGAAATTGAATAAAAATTGTCGCAGTAAAACCGCTTAAGGCGACGAATGCCCCAGCAATCAGGCTCCAGCGCACAACGGTATTTTTGTGTTTTTCTCTAATACTGTTTAGCACGAATTCAGTCTCTATTTTGTTAAACCAGCGATCGCGAGAATCCAGCACCCGTTTCAACAAATCTAAACGAGGATTGGCGTGCCAAAGAAACCGGGATTCTTGATGTTTTTCCCACTCAAAAGCCGCCGGAGTTAACTGTCGTTGGAGAAGTAAGTTTTCTTGTTCCTCTTGTTTCCACGCCAATAGTTTATCCCATCCCAAAATTAACGCATCATGAGCGGGTTCTACATAAGTTTGACCTTCCGAATTAGTTCCTTTCACCAACAAGCGAGCATCTAAAAAACTTTGAATAACTGTTTTCACTCGCTGATTTTCTGGCTCTGGAAATTCCAGTTCTTTTTCTAAGACTCTTCGGCGAGCTAATTCGCCGCTAATTGCTACCATTCGCAGCATGACATGAGGAATGGTTTTTTCATAAGCAGAATCAATTTTAATTAACGAGTGATAAACTTCTGTTGCTCTTTGAGTTAAAGAACCGATTACTCCACCCAACTGCTGGTAATCTTCCCGCGTCATTACTCGATTAGTTTGTCCTTCTTGCCAGCGTTCCCAACACTTCAGATAAAGTTCGCTGAGGGTGAAAGACAGCAGTGGCAAGGCTCCAGGCATTTGCACCACATCATTGATCAACTGTTCTATTAAGTCAGGCGGCTCAAAAAACAGCACTTTTTCTGTGGCAGGTTTTGCGATCGCATCTCGAAATTCATCCTGAGTCATCGGTGGCACCACGTACCACGCTGCCATCCATTCACTTTGCTCTAACAGTTCCCTGGCAAACTGCGGTTCAAAGTCCGATCGCAAAGTAATAATTACCTGCAATTGCGTAATATTTGCTGCTAAAAGTTGTTTGAGCCAAGTTAAAAACAATCTTTTGTCCTTAACCGAACATAAAGTAATCAATTCTTCAAATTGATCGATCGTTAGCAGTAACTTGGTGGCAGGATTACTATTATTTACCCTCAAAAAATTAATGAAATTAAGGGGATTTGCTTGTAACTCCTGGCTCAAAACATCGATTTTTTCTCGGTCAACCGTGACGGTTTTTTGGGTTGTCAGCAAAACCGCTTCGGCAAGAGATTTAAAAGGAGCCTTACCCGGACGCATCGGTGCAATGATTTGCCAATTTTCTGTTGGCAAACGGGGTATCAATCCTGCCTTAACTAAACTTGACTTGCCACTTCCAGAAGGGCCAAGTACAACAGTTAGCGATCGCTTTTTCGGAGCGGATATTCGATCGATCAGTTCGCCAATCGCTCGGTTTCTCCCGAAAAACAAATTGCTGTGTTCTGGTTCGTAAGGTTTCAAACCGCGATAGGGATTGCTATTTCGGTCTATAGGCGGTGCATTTTCTAGCTTACTGGCTTGAAACCCCGGAATTTCAAAAATATACTCTCCTTTTTCGTGATATTTCAGCCAACACAAACCAGGAGTTTGTCGATCGGTAATCTTCGCTAACTCATTTTCTAGATAAATGTAAAGTTCTGAAACTGTAATCGCACCATCTTGAATAATATCTGCATCAGACTCCAGTGCCTTAAATAATACTTCTGCAAACGGAGAATTCTTTTTGGTACTATCTAACTCTCGTTCCCCCAAACGAGTCAAAACATCCAACGCTTTTTCATCGTAAGCCGCCGAAAAAAGCATTTGTTGCGCTTTTCCTTTCATAAAGCGATCGTACCGTTGGCGGTACAATTTTTGATAGGGAACTAAATTTCTACTAAATCTAAACGCACCCGCATAGCAGCAGTCAAGAATCACCAATAAATGACGGCATTTGAGGTCAATCAAAACATCGTGTAACTGCTGCATCGGCAAAAAAGTATTTTTATCATTCTTATTGGCATCTTGGGGAATGAGAAAGCCAGATGGCCCTTCTTTGCGATCGAATCCATCTAAAGCAATTCCATGTCCGGCAAAGTAAAAAAGAATGCGATCGTAAGAATTAACTTCCATTACTCGATTATTTGCCAGGATAATGCTTCCTTGTTTCAACTCCTGTAATAAGTTGTTAATCCCCTGAAAATTGGCGGCGTCGTCTAATAAAAATTTAATATCATAATTGTACGCATTTTCCAGAATTTGCGCCAGTTTATTAGCGTCATTGACGGGAGTTTTCAGCGGATTAATTCCCTTTTCATTCTGATAATTATTAATTCCCACTAAAATAGCTAAATTACGAACTGCTTGATTCATATCAAACATTCCTTTAATCAGTATTCAATTTGCTATCAATTCCTTTTAGTCAAGTAGTGAGAGTTACTCACATATTGCACAATTCACAACAAAAACTTAAGTTAGGCACTGGTGTTTGCATAGCTTGGCGTAACCCACCGTTACCCTCATTTATAATCAGCAGCAGAACTAGATTAAAAGTTAAAAGAAAGATTCTTGCCATCCCAATACTGCTTGCTTAAGAAATTGTTGGTTGGGTTTCCTAACGTCAACCCAACCTACGAAAACCAATAGTTAATGACTTGTTACTTAATTGAGAGAAGTTTGCTCAGCGTTGCAGGGCCAACAATTCCATCGACAACTAAGCCTTGTTGTTGCTGATATTGTTTCACGGCAGAATCCATTTTTTGGCCGAATATTCCATCAGTATCAGTGGCACAACCTGCCTTAATTAAAGCTGCTTGAACTTTCTGCACATCAGACCCTTGCAACATCGGTTTGCAGAGTCGTAATGTTCTGGGATGTTCGTCCCACGGTGCAATATTAAAACCTTCAGCAGGAGATTTATTTAAGCAGCTTTCAACTTGATTACCGTAAACTCCATCTTCTAAAATTTTGGCATTGGGATTGTTTTTATTCCAAAGTTTCTGAAAAGCTAACATTGCCGTACCGCGAATATCTTTTCCGCCGCTAATGTAGTCGAAATGTGGTGGGTCTTTCGGGCCAAACCATTTCCAGCCTTGCGCTTCTAGATACGGACGCCAGCCTGCACTGTCATCAATATCTAATGCTAAACCGCTTTGGTGATTGCTCTTTCCGGGAGTTGCGACAATGCCGTAACCGCAACCTCTGCCCCATTTATATAAGAGAAATTGTTGTGCGATCGTGCGATAAGCTGAATTGATTTTTAGGGTTTTTCCTCGGTTTTTAATCGCTCGTGCCAATGCTTCTTTAGCAGGTGGTTGGATAAAAGGCCAAGCAGCACTTTCTAAGTCTACATTCAGGTCATCACAACTGACAAGAATATTGGCAGTAATGACATTCATTTGATGAATCAATTGTTGGGATAAACCATTGACAATTGATGTCGAGCAACCTGGTGCATCTTGAATTAAACCCGACCACGGCCCACGAGTTCCTTCCAGGGCAGCACGGGCTTCTCCTTCGTTAATTTCATCACAAGGTTCAAATTCAAAATCTTCTGCGTGAGAGTGGGTGTTAATATCCGTATCAGTCATTTTTAACTCCTGAATTGTTCGGTTTTGCAAAAGAACGGTCACCAAGTTATTAGTAGCAACTATTCAGTTTTTTCAAAAAAATAGAGTTACCTCATGTCACAAGCCTAAAGCTTTACAAGTTTCCAGTCCGACTACCCCATCGGCTGTTAACCTTTTCTGCTGCTGGAATTTTTTAACTGCGCGATCGCTGGAATCACCAAAAACACCATCTGGCTGAATTTCAATACCCTTTTTGCTTAAACATTCTTGAATGTAACGCACGTATTTTCCGCGCATTTGAGGTTGAGTTAGCCGCAAAACGTCGTATTCCAAGAAAGGTTGCCAAGGTTTTCCTAAAAATAAAGCTCTCTCAGCCATTCTTCGGCGAGTTAAACCGAGAAAAACTTGTCCTCCAGCTTTGTTCCAGCGCGGAAATTCGTTGGCGGCTGCTTGAATATCCCCCTGATTTAACAGCTTTAAAAGAGTTGATTGAAATAAAGCTCTTGGCCCTAAGTTGAAACTAAAAGATACTAAAGCTGAAAATTGATTGGGATCGAGCGAGACTTGAACCGCATCATTGACGGCAATTTCAAATTTTTCTACGTCACTTTGCAAAAACTCTTCTACTTGGGCTTCCGTAATTTTCATACCCGGTCGCACGCCATTGGTATGTCCGATCCCGATCGTCCATATGCCAATGGGGTCTTGATAGGCTTCTAAATAAACTCCTTCAAAAGCTTTGATCAGTTGAATTCCTTCTCGATCGATTTTGCGAGTACTCCTACGAGGTTCACCTCCACCACGAGGAACTGCATCGCTTGGGGCAATTTCAAAGGTTTCAGCTTGACTGAATTCTAATGCTTGAATCAGTAAGGATACTTGTCCTTGGGTATCGCCAATCTCAATGGGTTGACCATCTACTATTTCATATACCCGACCATCGGAAATAATCTCAATTTTTCTGGTCATTTTGACTTTCCTATTGAGTAAAAAGTTTTATTTTTTGGAAAAAATCCCATACAATTTACCATTCACACCATGTCAAAATTACGGTGTAAACGGTTATAAAATAGGTGTGCAAAAGGCATAAATCGGTGAGAAATTTTTGTAAAAGCGCTATTTGTATAGGAGCGTTTGTTAATTTTAATGCCTTTAAAGCCCTGACTAATTAGCTACTTACTGTTATAGCTTAGGCTTCAGCATAAATACGTAATTGTTACGTATCTTAACCTACATTTACTGAATTAAATGTCTTGATTGGGTGACAATTAAAAACAGTTTTTTTCGGTTTGCGATCTTGCGATCGCATTTTCATCTACTAAACCAATCAGCATCTAAGTTTCTGCGCTTTCCACTAATTTTCCTTACCTACTCAAGACGACATAATCAAAGAAACTCTATTTCAAGTTTATAAGAAAAAATGTTGATAAATATTACCCGTAAGGGTGATGGAGGGTTAAGGCGCAGTTTGCTAATGATTGCTTGAAATTACTTTCGTTGATTTCCCGTACCTAACCTACTCTACTAATTAACTCAAGTTGCTAGTTACAACTATGGATTTTTATTAGCACCCCTTATTAAGGGGGGTTGGGGGGATCTCAACTTTGAAACACAGCGTTAGATCTCCCCTCACCATAGTAGGCATCGCAATCCGGTAATATAACAAATGCAGGGACACCATTTAGTCTAATCGGTAATGGCTCGTGATTACAAAGAAAAAACTGCTGCTATTAATCGTCGTTCCTTTCTGGCTGGGGTTATTTTTCGGATGCCAAAATTTTAACAAGGTATCAAATGTTTCCTCTTCTAATCCTGTCAACCAACCAAACAATACCACCGTTAAAATAGAAACCCCTGCTACATCTACCCCGACTCCACCTCCACTCAAAAAAACTCCCCAACCAAAAAAAATCGATAAAGCACAACTGGTTGATATTCAAACAGTCAATCCTAATATATTGCTAGATATTCGTTACGCTACGGAAAACAACTTTATGAAAAAACCAGTTTATTCCGTGGCGCGTTGCGTATTGAGAGGAGAAGTTGCCGAAAAATTATCACAAGTGCAACAAGATTTAGAAAAACAAGGATTGGGATTGAAAGTTTACGATTGCTACCGTCCTTTATCAGTACAAAAATTAATGTGGCAAGTGCGGGAAGCACGTCCTTATGTAGCAAACCCAGCTAGAGGTTCTAAGCATAATCGCGGTGCAGCAGTAGATATCACGTTAGTCGATCGCAACGGGCAAGAATTAGAAATGCCCACCGAATTTGATAACTTTACAAGACGCGCCAGTATAACTTACGCCGGTGCTAGCACTGAAGCAAAGAAAAATCGCGCTTTACTCGGTTCTGCCATGAAAAGACGCGGATTTATTCCCCTATCCAAAGAATGGTGGCATTTCGATGCAATTGGTTGGCAAAAATACAAAATTCTCGACGTACCATTAGATGCTGTTCCTCGATAAGCTGCGGGGGGATGGGGTGCAGGGGTGCAGGGGTGCAGAGGAGAAAAAGAAAATAAGTTAATTTTTATCCTTCAGACTTCAGACTTCATCCTTCAAACTTCATCCTTTGAGTGCCATAAGTGCAAAGCAAAGGAAACTACTGCGCCCAACAAAATTCCCTTTTCCACGCTTGTCAGCAAGACGCCTGCAAATGCAGCGCACCATACGATCGCATTTCCTTTGTCATTATTCCACAAGTGCTTGAGAGTGCCAAAATCCAATAAATTAGCCACAGCAACTAAAATAATCGACGCCAAACAAGCTTGGGGCAGAAAATAAAACAAAGGAGCGAACAAAAGTATAGTTACCGTAACGATCGCAGCAGTAACGAGCGAGGATAATTCCGTATTTGCACCAGCCGAAAAATTCACCACCGAACGACTCAAACCACCAGTAATCGGATAGCCACCCGTAAATGCCGCACTAGCATTTGCCGCACCCAAAGCAATTAATTCTTGATTCGCATCTAACTTTTGCTCACCCTTACTAGCTAAAACCTTACCAGTACCAAAAGCTTCCATAAAACCAACAAAACTAATCGCTAAAGCTGTTGGCAAAAGACACTGCAAAATATTTAAATCAAAGCTGGGAACAGTCAAAGGTGGCAACCCTTTCGGAATATCTCCAACTACCTTCACACCTGCTACTCGGTCTAATCTGCACGTCCAAACTAACAGAGAAGTACAGATAACCAACAATAAAGGAGCCATTTTAGTAAAAATAATAATCTTTGATTCGCTGAATCCCAGCCGCTTTAATTGTCCTCCCAATATTTGATTGAAATATAACAAAATGCCGATACCAGTCACTCCTAAACCAAGGGAAACCCAGTTAATTGAACCAAAATTTCGAGCAATGTTCGCGATTGAGTTAATTAATGATTCCGTCTGAGGAATTTTGAGCCCTAACAAATGTTTGATTTGGCTGATCCCGATAATAATTGCCGCCGCACTGATAAAGCCAGAAATTACTGCCTGACCGAGCAAATTAGCCAAAAATCCCAACCGAAAAACTCCCATCAGGATTTCCAGCACCCCTACTAAAAAAGCTAAAGTTAATGCTAACAATAAATACTCGGGCGTATCGTGGGGTGCTAAACTACTGACTGCCGCTCCCACCATCAGGGAATCCACCGCTACCGGTGCAACGGACAGCACTCGACTAGTCCCTAAAAGGGCATAGACGATCTGGGGCAGAATGCTAGCATACAAACCGACCTGAGGAGGTAAACCCGCTAACATCGCGTAAGCCATTCCTTGCGGAATCAGTAAGCTAGCAACTACGATCGCAGCCGTAATATCTCCAAATAAAAACTCGCGCCGATAGGAAAGCCCCCAGTTTAAGACGGGTAAGTATCGCTCCATGCTATTTAAATGCCAATCTTGCCGATAAAAATCCGATAAATGGCGGATGACATTTTTTATCTTATCAAATTATGATTAAAGATTGAAATTACGAGCAAAAATTGCCCACCTACTTACATATTTAATTTGGCTAAGAACCAATAAATTAAATAAATTTAAATTCATAAATTTTTTATAAAAAAATTAAATTTTTGCCTAAACAAAAAGTAAAAAGCTAAAATTTAAATATTAGATTTCATTACATATTCAGTAGTTCTAGGGTTTTTGAAAGAGGGAAAATTATGAAAGCATACATGACCGACAAAAATAATTTGTGGTTATGCACTTTTAAGATAGTTATACTATGTCTCGCTTTATCAATCTTTCCTCAAATTCCAGGGCAAGCCGATACTTCCATCATTTTTATTCCACCAAGAGGCGGCGCTCCTAAAGATACCAGAGGTACGGCATCCCGTGGAGATTCAAACTGTGGTGAAAATTCCACAGATCGAGTTCAACGCTTGATGGCACTTGCACCAAACGGTTCCCACAATGGCTTCACTTTATCCGAGCGTCCCACCCTCTTCGTTTACGTTCCTCCTACCTCTGCGCGACAAGCACTCTTCGCAGTTAAAGATGAAGCCGGAAAGTTGCATTATCAATCTATTTTGCCTTTGACGGGCAATGAAGGTGCGATCGGTCTCACCCTACCTCCCACAGCACCTCCACTAGAAATCAACAAGCGCTATCAGTGGGGATTTGCGATTTTATGCTCCGGTCAACTCAAACCAGATAGTCCGTTTGTTAGTATTTGGATACAACGCACTCAGCAAAACCCAAACTTAACCAGTCAATTACAGCGATCTTCCGAGATAGAACGCGCTGCTTTATATGCTTCTAATGGTGTTTGGTACGATATGTTGAAAACCCTTGCAGAACTCAAGCAGCAACATCCTCAAGATAAATCATTAGCCGCCACCTGGGAGAGGCTGCTAGAGTCAGTTGGATTAAGCGAGATCTCTTCAAAACCCTTGGTATCCAACTAGTAAATCAATGATCGGCATCATACAGGAAACCAAGAAAATCACATCTCGAAAATCATTGCTCGAAAAATGGAAATTATTAAATGTCGCCTTCAGTTCGACAGCTTTAGTAATTATTTCCAGCACGATCGGATTACTAGAAGTTCCAGAATGTAAGATTCTCGATCGTTTTTTTAGCTTACGTCCATTAGAGCCACCAGATAACCGTATTGTGGTTATTACGATTAGCGACCAAGATATTTCTAATGTGGGAGCGTGGCCAATTCCCGATCGAGTTTTAGCCGATTTACTCACAAAATTAAACAAACAAAAACCCAGAGCGATCGGATTAGATCTTTATCGAGATTTACCTGTTGAACCCGGTCACGAAAAACTAGTGAATGTATTTCGCTCAACTCCCAACCTCTTCGGCGTGCAAAAACGGTTTGGTGTTTGGCAAGTTCCTCCACCCCCATCTTTAGCTAAATTGGGTCAAGTGGGAATTGTTGATATAGCATCAGATGCAGACGATCGAATCCGGCGGTACTTGTTATCGGCTAGAGACGAACAAGGTGAAGTTTATCTAAGCTTGGGGACAAAAATCGCCTTAAAATATTTAGAAGCAGAAGGCATTAAATTGCAATCTTTACCAGGTTCATCCGAGCAGTACAAACTAGGAAGAGTCGTGTTTAATGCGTTTCGTAAAGATGATGGCGGATACGCTCGCGCCGATGAAAATGGATATCAAATTTTACTGAATTTTCGAGGCCCTCAGGACAACTTTCATACTATTTCATTGACTGATTTCCTCAATAACAAATTTCCCGATCGCTTGGTGCGCGATCGCATTGTTTTGATCGGCTCAACCGCCGAAGGTGCTAAGGATTTTTTCCTCACCGCTTATGACGGTACTAGACGCACTAAATTTTCTAGAACCCCTGGCGTATTCATTCAAGCCAATCTGATTTCGCAACTCCTCAGCAGTGCTTTAGATGGTCGTCTTTTAATCCAGGGCGTGACTAATTACCTAGAATGGCTTTGGATTCTATTTTGGTCACTCCTGGGTGCGGCAATTAGCTGGACGATTTTAGAGAAAAATTATTTGGGAAAACATTTATCTTATTTGGGCGTTTTTCTGGCATTATTGGTAGCTGGAGGCATCATTTTTACAATCAGTTACCTGCTATTTTTAAACGGTTGGTGGATCGCTGTATTATCTCCTTGGTTGGGATTAACATTTTCTGCGATCGCTTGCCTGCTCCTGTACGGAAATAACCTTCGTAATATTGCTTACTACGATCCCTTAACCCAAGTTGCCAACCGCCGCTATTTCGAGCAACAACTCGCCGAACACCTCACGAAAAAAGAACATATTTCCCTGATCATGTGCGATGTAGATTGCTTTAAACTCTACAACGATACTTACGGTCACGTAGCTGGCGACCTTTGTTTGCAGCAGGTAGCCAATACCATTCGCAAGCTAATCCGCACCACGGATTTATTAGCTCGTTATGGAGGAGAAGAATTCGTAATTATCTTACCTCAAACAAAGCTGGAATCTGCTGCCAAAATTGCCGAACGCATTGTGAATCAAATCAGAGAATTACAAATTACTCATCAGACTTCTACAGTTGATAAATACGTTACATTAAGTTGCGGCGTAGCAAGTATCAAACACGATGAAAAGCTCAACGATGCTTTATTACTTGAAGATTTAATCCTGAGCGCCGATCGCGCACTTTATACATCCAAACAACTAGGAAGAAATCGCTTTACCGTGATGCAGGATTAAGGCATAGGGAATGGGGGGTAATTAAACTGGATTTGGTATTATAGCCAATTTCCCACCAAAATAAATGGTGCCCAATAATATGGATGATTATATTCAGAACTATGTAGAAGTTCGAGTTGTGCTTGGCGAAGAGATTTCACTTTACTCGATCGAGTTTGCACGAAAGCTTGATAAAACTCTTTCATCAAAATGGCTGTAGAGGCATCATTGACAGACCATAAAGTTGCTAAAGTGCTTCTAGCGCCGGAACGCACGGCTAATCCTGCTAATCCTAAGATGGCGCGGCTATCTCCTTCGGCTGTTTCGCAAGCGCTGAGGACTAAAAGCTCGATCGGACGAATACCAAATTGCGATCGCGATCGCAAAAGCACTCTCAAATCCTCAATCGTCAGTCGCTCATCCCAAGTCAAAATAAAAGTATCCTCCTGCTTAGAACTAAATCGACCGTGAGTGGCAAGATGAACTAATGGATAATCATCCTGCTTAATTTGGCTAACTAAATTTTGTTTCGTAAAATTGCGATCGAGCAACAATTTAGCAGGCAATTTAGCCGCAATTTGCTTTGATTCATCAAGAACACCCGGTAAAGCAACAAATCCGTGACGTGCTTCTGCTAATCCTCCAACCACAGCTTGTAACTTTGGTTTTTCCGCGATTTCAGGCGTTTCTAATAACTGCAATCCCAAACTGATCCCGATATTATATTTTTCTACCAGATATTTTTGTCCGTCATACAGAGCCGACATCGGTAAACTTCGCAATTCGCTATCCAGTACGAATACTAAAGTTTCGATCTGATTTGCACTCAATTCCGTCTCGGCGGGACGAATCAACCAATCGTAAATTAGTTGAAATAAACGCTCTCGTTCTCCATCTGGGAAAATCGGATTTAAAGAACCCAATGCTTGTTCTAACGTGGTAATTATCTCCTGTTTGGGTAGAAAAGTAGTGTAAACTCTCAATTCTTTTCCTGGCAAAGAAAGAATTACCGCAAGGCGGTCTGTCAAAATAATCGGATAAACGATCGCCGCCGATCGATCGAGGCGATCGATTTGTTTGGTATGGACATCTATACAAGCCGATCGAAAAAAATTTTCCAGTTCTGCTAATTGCAATTCCTCGATCGCTTGACGTGCTTGTTGTAAATCCTCTTGAGTGGGAAAATCGCCTTGCACTAACAATTTAACCAATTCGCGATAGATCGGTTCGATCGACTGCTTAAACGAAAACTCTATATCTGAACTAGTTGCCATCAGATCTTTGCGAATCGACTGCAAAATCGCCACCGATCCCCGATATGCCGCCACGGATTCTTTTCTACTGCCAAGGCGATCGTACAGCCGCCCCAATTGCCACTCCCATCGATAGGTAATATCTTCAGCCTGAATCTGCTGCGAAATCGATAAAGCGATGAGGGTCAAATTTTGAGCTTCCCTAAAAAGTCCGTTTCGTTCGTATAGCGCTCCTAATTGACCGATAGCATAGGATTCGGCCCTGCTATCTTGAATTTGCTTTGCTTGTTGTACTGCTTTCGCTAAAATATCTGCGATCGCCTCTGCTGATATTTCTCCTCTACTTTGCAACTCCATCAACTTAGTAGCTAAGTTAACTCGAGCAAAAATTCCGCTCCGACTGGCAGTTATGTTACTTAGAGAAGGCTTGATTCGATCGAACAGTACCAAGGCTTCTCTCCATCTTTTCAGATCGATGAGAGAAGAAAATTGATTTACCCTTGCTTCCAAACTAGCGATCGGGCTGGGCGCGATTTCCGCCGCTTGTTGGTAAAATTGCAAAGCACCTTCAATATCTTGAAGTGCTTTTTTCACATTTCCCAAACTGAAAAAAGCCGCGCCGATCTCTGCGGATAAATTTAATTCTCGTGCTAGAGCCAAACTTTGTTGCAAAACTTCTTCTGCCTTCGTAAATTGTCCCAAAGCCAGCCAGACAGTTCCCAAACTTCGCAATCCGGCTATTTTCAATGTAGAATCCGTTTCTGTTTGCAATTGAGCGGTTGCTTGTTCCAAAATAGTTTGCGATCGGCGGTACAATCCCAAAGTTTGTAATGCTTGAGCTTGATTGATCTGACTACCCAACACTCCCGATAAATCTTGACTGCGTTGGTAAATTCGTTCTGCCATTTGCCAACTATCGAGCGCTGCTTCTGCTTGTCCGGTGGCTAACTGAAGCTTACCCTGAGTATTCAGGGCTTGAGCGAAAACCGCATTTGCCTCTCTATTTAACTTGGGAAAAGATGACAGTAAATTTAAGCTAGTCGCGATCGCCTTTTTAGCTTCTTCCCATTTTCCCAATTGTTGAAACCCTAACGACAAGTAGTTCAGGCTGAGTGCATGATTGAGCCGATCGCCTCGGACGTGATAAAATCTCTCCGCTTGCTGCCAAAATTCAACCGCCTCAAAAAACTTTCCCGCTTCAAATCTTTTCTTACCCTCCTCGATTAATTGAGAAGTCGTCAGCACTTGTTGCACCGTTGACGAATGCGATCGCTCCGTCGCTATCATCGGACTTACGGTAATTATTAACAAAAAACTCACGAAACCAAGCCATATAACCAAACTAATTCTTCTTAACCAGCTTTTCAGTGGCTTTAGTCTGTCCATAATTTGAATTGCTTAATCCGCCCTCTAATCTAGTGTCCGGTTGTATTTACCTTTTTTACATCGGCACTAATTCAACCAAACAATATGGAAAAAGTCGAGAAGGCAGGAAAAGAATTCTTCTATTCCGTATTCAGGAGTCAGTATTCAGAAGTTAGTCTTCCCCCTTCCCCCTTTTCCCCCCTTCCCCCCTTTCCCCTTTCCCCACCCGCTTTAACAACTTGAAAAATTGCCAAATACAGGTTTGTGCTGGGGAAGATTAGCTACTAAAGAAATGCGCCCATTTGCATCGACGATCCATGCTTGTGCTTCGACGATCTGCGAATTGGATGGAAGCGATCGCCTAAGGGAAATATCCCCAGAAATCCTCGTATTTGCAGGGCGATTTGTGGTAATTTCCGATAATCTTAAGTCTTGCCAAACCGTTGTACCTCTTAAATTTTGGGTAGCATCTTCCGGTACTCCGCCGCCGCCTGCGATCGAAAAGCTGTTTTCCCTAGACTGCTTACAAGCTTGGACAATTTGAGTATTGGGATCGAGCAAGCCGGTGGGTAACCGAATTAAACCTTGGCTGGGGTCAGTATCGGAGGTATTGATTTCCACAACGCCATTAAATTCTGGCCCTAAATCGGAAGAAGCCGTGATATCGCTTTGCGGGGTAAGATTTGGTTGCCGAAAAATGCCAAAAATGCCAATAGCATTAACCCTCGCCCGACCGCCGAAATTATTCTCCGCATTCGCAGTAATATCGCTATTTTCTAAAGCCGGAGCCACCAAAAATCGGGTGTCGATCGTAATATTACCGCCGATTCCCGAACCTTTAGCATCAGTAGCGATCCGACTACCCCGACGCAGTATCGTTAAGTTCGATCGCAAGTGAATATTTCCATTTCTCCCACCTGCATTATCCGCCGTAATAGCACCACCGTTATTCAATTCGATCCGATTCGCTTGAATATCAATATTACCGGGAGTTCCTTCTCCGGGGGCCAAGTTGAAAATACTGCTACCGAAATTACCGACACCGATCGTCGCACCATCTTGGATAATTAAGCGATCGGTATTAACTTGCAAATTACCGCCATTGCCGATCGCTTTTTCCCCGATCGCATCAGCACGTAATGCAGTTGGGTAAACATCGCCAAATTCGCCACTCACTGCCATATTTTTGGCTTCGATCGCTAAATTTCCCGCATTACCCGCCCCAAACGTACTAGTAAAAACTTGTCCGCCTCGATCTACTTGCAAATAATCGGTTTCAATCGTTAAATTGCCCCCATTCCCCGTAGCAGTGGACGCGACGCTACTAGATAAGGTGCTGCTATAGAAGGGATCGAGGGGTGAAGTTCCGCCAATTTCGATCGCTTCCGATGCTTTGAGAGTGAGAGTTCCACCAGCACCATTTCCCAAAGTGTCTGCCAGCATCGCCGAACCTCCATCCAGCACGATGCGCCGTCCTCGCGCTTGAATTTTCCCACCCCCATTGCCGCTAACTTCCACGGAAGCAGCACGATCGAGTTGGATGTTTTGAAAATTTCGGACGCCTGTATAGTCCAAAATCCATCGGTTAGGAGTTAGTTGGAAGCTGACCGCATCTCCCCTACCGACGCTTCCTAACTCTACGTGTCCATCTCGGGCAGTTAAGTTACCGCCACGGAAAATCAAATTACCGCCGATCAAAGCCAGAGTTTGACCGGGATTTACCTGTAAACCGACCGGTCTGTTCGCGCGATCGATTTCTGGCGTAGCGAAATCCGTTTTTAAATTGTTTCCATTACCTTGTACGACTATGCTGCCGGGATTTCTCCCGGATTGCAATCCTACGGGTATCTTAATTTTCAGTAGCGCTGCATCTTTGGGACTGCTGGCACTAAAAGTCAAGCCATTATCAAATACAACGCTGTCTGCCGTGGTAGCGAGAAATGAACCTCCTATATTTAAGGAGGCATTTGGGCCGAAAATAATCCCGTTCGGATTCAGTAAAAATAGGTTAGCAGTACCGTTGGCGCGAAGGGACCCGTCAATATAAGAGGCAAAATTTCCCGTAACTCTGGTAATGATATTTTCTATATTTACTCCATTGTCAAAAAAAGCCGTCTTGCCAGTTAAAATGGAAAAATTACTAAAACTATGAAAGAGATTTTTACCGACCCGAAACCCTCCAGTAATCAAATCTATATTCCCATTTTCATTGACGAGCGACTGTTCTGGTAAGGTACTATCTGGCACGATTTGCGCTTTGACTTCCAACTCGAACAACCCGAAGTTAGTCAGACACCATGTTGTCAAAGGTAGCAGTAAAAATCGGCTCTTTTGCTTGAATTGTTTTGTTTTCATAACCCTGTTAGTGAGAGCGAACGGAGCAAACAAACGGTTTAATAAAAATCTTAAACCATTGCATCTTTATGGGAATATATATATCTCTTCATCTGTAAAATTAATGGACTGAATGTAAGTAGGCGTATATAGATAATGTGAAAATTTTTAGAAGATGACGACCATATAAAAAGTAATATAGGGATCTTATTTAAGTAATCAACCCCACCCTAGCCCTCCCCTTACCAAGGGGAGGGCTAGGGTGGGGTTTAGTTGTTCGCAATTCATTTAGAATCGCTATAGCTTTTATTATTTTAGATTGATATAGCCGCTCGGTCATCTTCGATCGGAGAGAAGAGCAGGGATGCTTAACTTTACCTTTCGTTACATACTTATGTTTATTTCTTCATACTTAATTATTAGCAACAAATCATACTAATTGTATACGGATATGAGTTAAATATTCACTTTTAAAGTCTGACAAATCTTTCTGCCTGTCCGAGAGCCTCCTGGCAAAATAGCAAATGTGGTAGTGTTTAACTGAACTGGTAATAGTAAATGCGGCTTAGTACCATCGAGAAATGGTATTATTTTAAATTTTTGATGAACTTAATATTAAGTTTTGGTTTAGGCTTATCAAACCACCAAATATCCTACTATTCACTATATTTTCTTCATGACTTCTTCACTTTTGTTTTTTAATATCTTTTTAACGAGAGGTAAAAACTTAAGTTACCCTCTTGTTAAAGGGACTTTCTTTTGCAAAGACAAGGATCGTATTATGCTGAAATTCAAAATCCTTTCAACCGCGATCGGACTAAGTTCATCAAGTCTGTTAGGAACATTAGCTTTACTAAGCCCTATGAGTGTTCTATTTAACAGTAATTTTATATCAGTATCGATCGGCAACGGAGCGGTGGCAAATGCTGCTGAGGCAAAACAATACGTACCTCCCAGCGGTCGAGAGCGACCTCAAAGAACAGAGGGTAGCGGTTCGCGGGGATGCACTAATTCAATACCAGTATCTTTAAACCTACTGACACCCAACAACCATATAGCACGCACGGTGTCCGGTCGCCCGACGTTTTTCTGGTACGTCTCAAACCCTACAAACGTACCGATGGAGTTTACATTAGTCGAACCAGGTACGACTCAACCAGTTTTCCAAAAACAATTGAAAGTTGACAAAGCGGGGATCTTTAAGTTAGAACTGCCAAGCAACGTTTCAGAATTAGCTGTAGGTAAAGAGTATCGTTGGACAGTAGCTTTAGTTTGCTCGCAGAAGCGTCCTTCGGAAAATGTTTATGCCCGTGCTTGGATCGAAAGAGTTTCGGTTTCGAGTGATTTGACGCAGAAATTAGCTGTTGCTGGTTCAGATCGCGATCGCGCTTTGGCATATGCTAAATCTGGTATCTGGCAAGATGCAGTAGCCACTCTTTACAAGGCTCATACTGCCAATCCAAGTGAAAGTCAAGCTTTAGATACTCTAAATAACTTGTTAGAACAAGTTGGTTTAACGCAAGTAGTAGAAACTAACTGAGAAATTGTTTAAACTGCACGACCAAAACGATCTTCCTTCAATTAAAATAAATTGTTGGAAGTAAAACTACTTTGCGTTCTCGTAAGTCGATGGCTTAAATTAGTCTTTTTTAAGGCTAGAGTTCGATTACTACAGCTTTTTCCCTTCTAAATATGAATAAAGTCAAATTTACGGCCATGATCGCCGGATCGGTTTTCTTTACCCTTTTGCTATCTACAGATGCGATCGATATCGGTAGGAAACATTCCCTTGCAAAATGGCAACCATCGAGCTTTTGGAGTACCAAAGCATCAGCTAATTCATTTGCAGGTTACGTTCCTCCAGTCGGTAGAGAGAGAATTCAACGCACCGAAGGCGCAGGATCGCGAGGCTGTCCTTCCGGTTCTTTCGGATCGGTTACGCTACTAATTCCCAACGATCACGTCGGATTGACAACTTCCGGTCGTCCTACCTTCTCTTGGTACGTCTCGTCACCACCATCAACGCCGATGCAGTTTGCGCTCGTAGAACCAGGAGTAGCCAAACCATTGCTAGTTAAGCAGTTCCGCAACAATAAAAGCGGCATCGTTCAACTAGAACTACCGCCAAACGTGCCAGAATTGTCTGCCGGCAAGGTATATCGCTGGACGGTATCTTTAGTGTGCAATACTAAGCGTCCTTCAGAAAATATCTACGTGCGAAGTTGGATCTCAAGGGTTGACCACTTAACTCAAACCAATATTCAAAGCGGTTCGGAACGCTACTCCTCTGCAAGGAAGCTTCGTCAAACTGCCGCCGCTTACGCGCGATCGGGAATTTGGTACGACTCGATCGCATCTGTTGCTAAAGCTTATTTGGCAGAACCTCAAGATGAACAAAACTATCAATATCTGCGCTTTTTACTAGATGAGGTAGGCTTATCTCGAGTTCCCATTTCTCAACCGCAAATTCTAGCGGGAAATTAAATCAGAATTCTCGCCCGTCAGGAGTCAGAGTTCAGAATCTAGAATTCTGGCTTCCAATTCAAAATACAGAATTATTCTGACTTGGAGAAATCTTCTTCAAGTCTATTAGCTACTAACTCCTGAATTCTAATTGGGAGAATTCTCACTTCCTCATTCCTGTGATTATGACGCATTCTTCAGCTAAATTATTTAAGCAATGTTTAGGTTGCTTACCCTTAAAAAGTTGGCATCCATTAGCTAGACAAATAAAACAATTAGCTTGGGAATGGCGAGGGGTGGGAATTGTCGCACCTGGAGTAGCGGGAATCACGATCGCGATCCGGATGTTGGGATGGCTTCAACCGCTAGAATTAGCTGCTTTAGATTTTTGCTTTCGCCTGCGTCCTCAAGAAGCGATCGATCGCCGTATTTTGCTAGTTAGCGTAGAAGAAACCGATCTGGCTAAGCTAGGAAGGTGGCCGTTTTCTGATGCTACTTTGGCACAATTGATCGAGCGGATCGCGCAAGGAAAACCGAAAGCGATCGGCTTAGATTTGTACCGCAATTTGCCTGTAGAACCGGGTTACCAAGAATTGGTGAAGGTATTTAAAAGTACTCCTAATTTAATCGGAATTCAAAAAGCGATCGGGGATCGATATATTTCCGCGATCGCGCCTCCTCCCGTTCTTGCCAAATTAGGACAAGTCAGCGCTAACGATGTAGTTGTAGATTCCGATGGTGTTGTCCGCCGTGCCGTACTTTTTCCCATGCCTGAAGGTAACGAAGGATTACCCAGTTTGGGATTAGCTGTCGCGATGCTTTACTTAAAAGAGCGAGGAATTACCCCTCAAGCAGACAAACAGGGCTTTTTGCGATTAGGGAAAACTGTTTTTACGCCTTTTGAAAAGAACGATGGCGGCTACGTGCGTGCAGATGCGGGGGGTTACCAGATTTTACTAAATTATCGGGGCCCTGCACGCATATTTGAAAACGTTTCGGTGATGGATATATTGAACAACCGAGTTTCACCAGATTTAATTCGCGATCGCATCATTTTAATTGGTGCCAAAGCCAATAGCCTGAATGATGTTTTTTACACGCCTTACAGTGCAGGTTTTAGCAGCAGTCCGGTGCGGACTTCTGGAGTAGAAATACAAGCAAATATCGCCAGTCAAATTTTGAGTACGGTATTAGAAAATCGTCCTTTAATTCAAGTTTGGCCTAAACCACTAGAAAACTTATGGATTTTCCTTTGGGCTGCCATAATTCCCATATTTGCATGGAAATGGCGACACGACAAAGGTAACTTTTTTATCGCCAAAGTTGTAGCACTTATATTAGTGGCGAGCGCTTGTTTATTACCGATCGGTTACTTCAGTTTTTTAGCAGGTTGGTGGATTCCTGCCATATCGCCATTACTAGCTTTGCAGGCATCTGCAATCGCGATCGGCGGTTACATTTACGTCAGCAAGTTGCACGAACTGAATACCATGCTAGATGGAAGCGTCAAAAATCTGGAACACGCTTTATTAGAATTACAGCGATCGCAATTGCAGTTAGTCAACAGTGAAAAAATGTCCGCACTCGGCCAATTAGTATCGGGAGTCGCTCACGAAATTAATAACCCGATCGGTTTTGTTTCTGGCAATATCACCTATATGCAACAGTATATTCAAGATGCGATCGGGCATTTGAAATTATATCAAGAAAAATTCCCCGATCCCGGCTCGGAAATTGAAGAAAATGCTATAGAAATCGACCTTGAATATATGTTAGAAGACCTCCCCAATCTATTAGCATCAACCCAAGTCGGGATGAACCGAATCAAGGAAATCAGCGTATCTTTAAGGACTTTCTCGCGTAGCGATACAGCTAATAAGGTAGCTTGTAATATCCACGATGGGATTGATAGTACTTTGATGATTTTAACGCACCGACTAAAAGGTAATAGTAATCGCCCAGAAATTAAAGTGATTAAAGAATACGGTCAATTACCTGCGGTAAATTGTTATTTAGGGCAATTAAATCAAGTAATCATGAACTTATTGAGTAATGCGATCGATGCCTTTGACGAATTTAGTCAAGGACGCTCTTTAGAAGAAATTAAAGCCAATCCCAATATCATTACTATTCGCACGGAAATCTACCCAGAAAATTCTACAATAGCCATTCGCATTAAAGATAATGGCCCTGGCATCCCGGAAAACGTACAGCAGAAAATTTTCGATCAATTATTTACCACTAAAGGAGTAGGAAAAGGTACGGGTTTGGGACTATCAATCAGTCGCCAAATTGTTGAAGAAACTCACAAAGGCAAATTGACTTGTATTTCTGCTCCCGGACAAGGAGCAGAATTTGTAATTGAAATTCCTATTTAAAATTAAGGAGCAATATCGTGAGATCCAAACAAATTTCAGGGCTTTTACCAAACACATCCAAAAATCTAATGAACATATTAAAAATTATCTACGCCCATCTGCGTGCATCTGCGGTAAATCTGCGGTTAAAAATCAAACCTTACACCTTACAAACTAAACTATGCTTATTTGCGATCGGCTTTTTTATTTGTTTGGGTTGGCACGCCTTAACCACTCAATCGATCGCTATTACAATAGACAAAAACGTTACGCAAAACAATCATCAATTAATTGTACAAAACCTCCAAACTAGCGGAGGAGACGAAGGCAGCATTCGCTACAATGCCGGACAATACCAAGAAGCGATCGCAATTTGGCAGTCCGCACTCAGCCAAACATCCGAGCGCCAACAAAAAGCCATAATTTATAGTAATTTAGGCACGGCTTATCGCCAAATCGGAAATTTAGGAGATGCGCTCGCGAATTGGGAAAAAGCCGCCCAAATTTATCGATCTTTCTCGGATTCAGAATCTCGCCGTTTCTTAGCCCAAGTATTGACCGAACAAGCACAAGCTTACAACGCTTTAGGACAATTTCGCCAAGCGATGCCGATTTTACAGTCTGCGATCGATATAGCGCGAAAAAATCAAGACAAAATCACCGAAGCATCCGCTCAAGGAGTGTTAGGAAACATCCATTCTGCGGCTGGAGAATTCGATAAAGCGATCGCCGCTTACCAAAGCAGTTTAGATTTAGCAACCACACTTAAAAATTCTATTTTCATTAGCACGAATTTAAATAACTTGGGCAGCGTTTACAATCGTCGCTATCAACGTTATTTACTACAAGCTAATGCAGCAGAACGAGAAGGAGATGACAAAGAAAAAACTCGCCTGATGGATTTAGCAAAACAAGATGAAATATCGGCTCGCTCGGCTTACGAAAGAGCGCTGCAAGAAAGCAAATCATTAGGTGGGATACCCCAAGCCAGAGCATTACTTAATTTAGCTCGTTTCTGGCAGCAATTACCAACACCGAAAACCGATGCGATCGATAATTATTTCAATCAAGCGATCGCGCTTTTAGAAAAAACCCCCGACTCTCGCGCCAAAGCTTACACCTTAATCAATGCAGCAGAAATTTTAGGAAATGCCAATCGCCAACAATTAAAAGCTCAAACCTTACAAAAAGCGATCGCCATTACCAGAAACATCGCAGACAAACGCGCTGAATCCTTTGCGATGGGAGCTTTAGGACGAGTTTACGAACAAGCCCAAAACTGGGAAGTAGCGATGCAACTTACCCAGCAAGCCGCATTAGCCGCTCAACAAGCAAATGCCGCCGATAGCCTTTATCGTTGGCAAGCACAAATAGGACGCATTTACAAGGCAAAAGGACAAAACCAACCAGCAATTACATCTTACAAAGATGCGATCGTCACCCTCCAAAGTATTCGCAGCGACTTAGCTGCTGCTAGCAAAGATTTGCAATTTGACTTAAGAGATTCCGTCGAGCCAGTTTATCGCGAATTAATCGCTTTACTACTCAACGAAAGCGAAAAATCATCTGGTGAAGATGCCAAAACCAAAATTGAAGATGCCCTGCAAGTTGTCGAACTATTACAATTAGCTGAATTGCAAAACTTTTTCGGCGATGAATGCACGGAAGTAGCGCGAGATCAAAGCGATCCGCTCGCTGAAGTAGCCCGCACCAACACCGCCACGATCAACTCGATTATTTTAAAAGATCGCACTTATTCGATTTTGCGCTTACCAGATGGCTCGGTCAAACAGTATGAAGTAGCTTTGTCTCGTCAAGAAGTAGAAAAACAAATCGATCGCCTGCGATTTACATTAGAAGATATTTCCACAGATGAATACTTAGCAGAAAGCCAAAAAGTTTATAATTGGCTGATCGCACCAATGGCGGCAGATTTAGAAAAAGCCAAACCCAGCACGCTGCTATTTATTAACGATGGCGTGTTGAGAAATGTACCGATGGCGGCTTTGTACGACGGCAAACAATATTTAGTAGAAAAATACGCGATCGCCACCACGCTAGGTTTACATCTAACTGCCAATCAAAGATCGGATTTAGCTAATGCCAATGCTTTAATTTTTGGTTTGAGTACCGAAATTCCTCCTTTCGCTCCCTTACCCAACGTTCCCAAAGAAACTCAAGGAATTCAAGAAATCGTGGGAGGAGTGCGATTTTTAGATAAAGATTTCACCTTAGCTAATTTAGAAAAACAAATTAACAAAGGCAGTTACCCGATCGTTCACTTAGCAACTCACGGTAAATTTGGTGCCGATCCTAATAGTACCTTCTTACAAGTGTTCGATCGACGAATCTCGCTCAACGAATTTGAAGAAGTACTGCGCCAAAGTAAAAATCCGATCGAACTACTAACCTTGAGTGCTTGCCAAACTGCGGCGGGGAACGATCGCTCTACCCTTGGCATTGCCGGTGTTGCATTGCGATCGGGAGTGCAAACCACTTTTGCCAGCCTTTGGTTTGTCAACGATGCCGATACTTTACCGCTAATTGAAAACTTTTACAAACTGCTCCAACAACCGGGAATTACAAAAGCAGAAGCCTTGCGACAAGCACAAATAAAATTAATTACCGATCCGAACGGTCATCCAGCAATTTGGTCGCCGTTCGTATTAGTTGGTAATTGGCAGTGAACGACCAAACTTACGCAACTGGCATAATTAGTTAGGGTACGTCAGCTAACCAACTTCTTATTTTATCGATAAAACGATGGGTTTGAAGTCACTCTAGAAGTTGATTTAAATCTGACACTTGCGTAAGTTATGAGCGACTTAAATTCGCTCAATTAAACGGAGTTTTTCTGATGAATCGCGCTTGCTTTCGCTGTATTATTCCGAATTTTGCTGTTATTTTCGGTTTTTTGGTAGCAGCTTCTACTTCAGCCCAAATTATTCCCGATCCGACTCTACCAAACCACTCTACCGTCAATCTTAGCGGTAATACTATTAAAATCGAAGGCGGTACTCGCGCTGGCAGCAACTTATTTCACAGCTTTCAAGAATTATCCGTTCCTACAGGTAAGGAAGCTTTTTTTAACAATGCGATCGATATCCAGAACATTTTCAGTCGCGTCACGGGTGGGAATATTTCTCACATTGACGGCTCGATTAAAGCTAATGGAAACGCTAATTTATTTCTGCTCAATCCGGCTGGAATACTGTTTGGCCCTAATGCTAGGTTAAATATTGGTGGCTCGTTTGTAGGTACGACTGCAAACAGTATTCGATTTGCTGATGGAGTGGAATTTAGCGCTACAAATCCCCCAGCCACACCCTTAATAACTCTCAGCGTTCCCGTTGGTTTGCAGATGGGACAAAACCCAGGCTCGATCGCCGTCCAAGGTACGGGACATCGTTTGATTCGGGATTTATTCTTTCCCACCAACCGAAACAACAACCCGAAAGGCTTTCGTGTCACTCCTGGCAACACCTTAGCACTGATAGCCGGAGGCATTGTTTTGGAGGGGGGTGTATTAACTGCCGAATCAGGACAGATCGAACTCGGTAGCGCTAATAACGGAACCGTAAATTTCAACGCCAATTCTTCTAGATGGAGTTTTGATTATTCCAATATTCAACAATTTGACGACATCCAATTTTCTCAACAAGCCCTTGCTGATACTAGCGGCGAAAAGCCTGGTTCCATACATTTACAGGGTAGAAATATCAGTTTCACTGAAGGTTCTGCTGCCCTAATACTGAATCTAGGTAATACGGTATCTGGCGATATTATCGTTAATGCTTCCGAGTCTTTGGAAATGGGAGGAAATAGCGCTTCCGGATTTCCGAATACCTTATTAAATACCGACAATGCGGGCAATGGTTCTGGAGGCAATCTGGTGGTATCTACTGGAAGGGTTATATTGCAGGATGGGGCAGTAATTGCAGCTAGAAACTTCGGGAGCGGAAACGTAGGTAATGTATCGATCGACTCTAAAGAGTCTATTCAAATTATGGGGTTTTCACCAATTAATCCCCGGTTCGCAAGTGTCATTTTAACGCTCGAATTTGGTTCTGGAAAAGGTGGTGATGTGCGAGTTTCAACTAGGCAATTAAATATCCAAAATGGAGGTGCTATCTCAACTATTACTTACGGTATTGGAGAGGGAAGCGATCTGGCGATTAACGCTTCTGAATTGATTGAAATAGCAGGAGAAAATCCGATTATTTTTACTCCTAGCGGGATAGCAGTGACATCATTCAATCTGGGAAATACAGGTCAATTAACGATCGATACTTCTAGACTCAGCGTGCAGGATGGGGCAACTGTCAGCGCTGCCACTCAAAGCCCTGGAAATTCAGGTAACTTGATGATTAATGCTGCCTCTAGCATCGAAGTAAGCGGTGTCGGTGCTATCTCCGGTCAACCCAGCAAAATTAGTGCAGGCGCGACCGTTCTTACTCCCACTTTTCAGCAAGCATTTGGACTTCCTCCTTTACCTACAGGTAACACGGGAGACTTAATTATCAATACTCCGCGATTGCAAATTAGCAACAGAGGAATTGTTAGTGCTAGCCATGAAGGAATTGGCAATGCTGGGAATCTTTTCATTAACGCTAATTCTATCGATCTCGATCGCGCTGGCAGTGTTACGGCGGCAACTAATTCCGGTGAAGGTGGCAGTATGAATCTGCAAACTAATACTCTGATCGCACGTAATGGCAGTAGCGTTAGCACCACTGCTGGTGGTAGTGGCAATGGCGGTAACATGACGATCGCATCTGGGATCGTAGTCGGTTTAGAAAATAGCGACATCACCGCTAATGCTTTTCAAGGAAATGGCGGTAACATCCAAATTACTACTGAAGGAATTTTTCTTTCTGCCGATAGCAATATCACTGCTTCTTCTCAATTGGGAATTAGCGGTACTGTTAATATCTCCAACTTGAACTTACAAGCGCAAAATTTGGTAGTTCTTCCCACTAACTATTTTGTCAGCCAAGCACCAGTCATTGCCAGCAGTTGTTTGACTCAACGCAATGGTCAACAAGGACGCTTTGTGGTGACTGGAAATGGTGGTTTATCCGAAACACCAGATCATCTGGCGATGCCATACGAGGCAGCCCAAGTGAGAAATTCGGGTCAGTTACGGGCTAGCAGAAATCGATCGTCACAAACAACCAATTCTAGGCAAGCTAATCCGTCAATTCAAGAAGCAACTGGCTGGGCGTTTACTCCAGATGGAAAATTAGCCTTGATAAATAATCAAAGCCAGCCAAATAGTCCTGAAAATTTAACTTGTTCGAGCTAATCTTCACCAATTCATCAAAATATTAATTTATCAGGAAAATTCAATCTTATGAATAAATGTGCATTCAAGTATATCACCATCAATCCACCAAATTTCCCCTTATGTCTTGCTGTTATTCTGGCGATTGCTAAGTTGATAGCATCGGTTCCCGCGCGATCGCAAATCGTCCCCGACGCTACCGATACCTTAACCTCTTTAGAAAACAGTAACATCACCGCCAATGCCTTACAAGGACAGGGTGGTAATATTCAAATTGCCACGCAAGATATTTTTCTTGCTCCCGATAGCGATATCACCGCTTCTTCTCAACTGGGGGTAAGCGGTACGGTGAATATTTCCATTCTCAACTTTAATCCAGAGAATGTGGTGTTTATTCCTAACAATAACTTCGTTGGGGAGACATCAGTAATAGCCAGCAGTTGTTTGACTCAACGCAACGCTCAACAAGAACGCTTTGTCGTTACTGGTAATGGTGGTCTATCAGAAACGCCTGATAATTTGCTGATGCCTTATGAAACAGTGGAAGTGAGGGCGCTAGGCCAGTTAGACCGGAGCAGAAATCGATCGCAACCAACAACAGATGCCAGACAACTTAATCGTCCAATTCAAGAAGCAACTGGATGGGATTTCACCTCAGAGGGAAAATTAGCACTGGTGGTAACCAAAGATAAGATTGCTTCCCCTACAGATTTAACTTGTAGCAATTAATCGCTCTGCCTTTTGCCGTCAATTCAGGATTTGGAAAAATTAGATTTCAGGGTAGGTAAGACTTTTATGAAATTAGCTAAATTGCGCTTAATTTGGTTTTGTCTGTTACCAATTGAGATTTCGATCGCGCTGCCAAGCTTCGGTCAAATAACACCCGATCGCACTGTCGGAACTACCGTCACGCCAAATGCCGAAACCAATACCGATCGCATTGATGGCGGTACGATTCGCGGCAGCAATTTGTTCCACAGTTTTCAAGAATTCAATATCGAATCTGGCCGAAGTGTTTATTTCAGTAACCCAGAAGGAATTACTAACATTTTTAATAGAATAACTGGTAGTAATGCTTCTCACATTAATGGCACTTTAGGAATTTTAGGGAATGCCAACCTATTTTTGCTCAATCCCAACGGCATTATTTTCGGTGCAGGTGCGAGACTAGACCTGAAAGGGTCATTTGTCGCGACTACAGCCGATCGCATTGACTTTGCCGATCGCACTTTTTTCAGCGCTAGCAATCCCCAAGCTTCTCCTCTACTGACAATTAGCGTGCCGATCGGCTTACAATTTGGTAGCAATCCGGGAGCGATCGTCGTGCAAGGAACAGAACACACTGCACAATTTACTTTTTTTACCGACGTTTCCGGCTTGAATCCCGACTCATACAACTTAAAAGTTAAACCTGGAAACACCCTTGCCTTAATCGGTGGCAATTTGTCCTTGGAGGGGGGATTGCTCTCCGCATCTGGAGGGCGCATTGAATTGGGCAGTGTCACAAATGGCAGCGCCATTCTCAATCCCCATCCTCAAGGATGGACAATGACTTATCCAGCGACCAACCGCTTCGGCAACATCCAGATGAACCAAAAGGCCCTTGCTGATGTGAGCGGCTTCACGGGCGGCTCAGTGCAAATGCAAGGCCAACAAGTCAATATTGAAAGTGGCTCACTGGTCTTGGTACAAAATCAGGGAAATCAGCCGGCTGGCAATATTACAGTTAACGCGATCGAATCGTTGCACATTAGCGGAATTGCCCCAGACTTAAGCAACCCTAGCAGTGTCATCAGTGAAACACGATCGACGGGAGCGGCGGGAAACATTACCCTGACATCTCCTCTGATCCAGATTAAGAATGGAGGTGTCGTCCGCAACCGTACCTTTAGCGATGGCCGGGGGGGTGACATCATTTTGAATGCTACCAACCAGTTAGAAGTCTCAGGTCAAACAGGGATAGGACTCTTTGCAGGAAGTAGTCAAATCTTTGCAACAACTCATGCCGATGGTATGGGAGGTAATGTGTCCATCACCACCCAAAACTTTTCTATCACCAATGGCGGTCAGGTGGGAGCTAGAACCTATAACTCAGGGCTGGGTGGCGATCTTATGGTTCAGGCGGATAGCATCCTTATCCTTAGTCCGACCCCTCCGCCTGGGGGTATATATGGAGTGACTACAGCCCCTTCTCTACTCTCAGTTTCAACCTTTGGCTCTGGAAATACAGGCAACCTCACTATTAACACCCGCACTTTGTCAGTTCAAAATGGTGGAATTCTATCAGCCTCTACTTTAGATCGAGGAAATGCCGGCACGCTCAGGATCGATGCGTCTGAGTCGGTCGAAGTTAAGGATGGAGTCTCCCAGCAAGATACTAGCTATATTGGTGCGGCTGGGCTTAGTTTTAGGGGTTTTGGAGGGGATCTCCGTGGAGATGCCGGTCAGGTGACGATCGACACACCGATTCTGAAAGTCAGCAATGGTGCCCGAATCTTTGTGCAGAACCAAGGCCCAGGTAATGCCGGCACTTTGAGGATTAATGCCGATCGAATCCAACTGGAAACCGGGGGCAACATTTCAGCCTCTACCAAAGTCGGTGAAGGCGGCAACATTGACCTCCAGATTGCTGACCTTTTGCAAATGCGTCGTGGGAGTTTTATCAGTGCAGAGGCGGGTGGTAGCGGCAATGGTGGCAACATTACCCTTGATGCTGCCACGATCGTCAATTTAGAAAACAGCAACATCACCGCCAATGCAGTACAAGGTCGAGGCGGTAATATTCAAATTTCTACCCAAGGTATTTTTCTTTCTGCCGATAGCAATATCACCGCTTCTTCTCAACTGGGAGTAAGCGGTATCGTCGATATTTCTACTCCCAATTTAGAGCAACAGCAAGTTCTAGTAACATCTGTAACTAATTTTATTAATTCAGACCGAGTGATAGCCAGCAGTTGTCTGATTCAACGCAACCATCAACAGGAAAGATTTGTCGTCACGGGGAACGGCGGCTTGCCAGAAATACCAGATAATATGCTGATGCCTTATGAAGTAGCGCAGGTGAGAACTTTCGATCGCTTACAGCAGAGAAGCGATCGAACATCAGAAGCTAGTAATTCTAGGCAACCAGATTACTCAATTCAAGAAGCGACGGGATTTAACTTTACTACAGATGGAAAAGTAGCACTGGTAGTAGATAAAGGTGAGATTTCTTCTCCTACAGAGTTAACTTGTAGCAATTAATTGATTTGCTTTTGACTGTCAATTCAAGACTTTGAACAATTAGTTTTCAGGGTAAGGAACACTTTTATGAAATTAAATAAATTCCGCTCGATTTGGTTTTGGCTGTTGTCAGTGGAGATTTTTATCGCACTGCCAAGTTTCGGTCAAATTGTCCCCGATGCTGCTAACGCAACGCTTCGCAACCGCTCGGTAGGAACTACACTAACGCCAAATGTGGAGATTAACGGCATACCGAGCGATCGCATCGATGGCGGCACGATTAACGGTACTAATTTATTTCACAGCTTCCAAGAATTCAATATCCAATTCGGCAGGGGAGCATACTTTACTAACCCAGAAGGAATTACCAATATTCTCACTAGAATTACAGGCATTAATCCTTCCAACATCAACGGCACTTTGGGCGTATTAGGTAATGCCAATCTATTTTTTCTTAACCCGAACGGGATTATTTTTGGTGCGGGAGCGAGACTGGATCTCAAAGGTTCATTTCTAGCTACCACGGCTAACAGCATTTTGTTTGACAAAGGTTTTGCCTTCAGTGCTAATAATGAGCAAACTCCTTCGCCCCTATTGAACATCAGCGTGCCGATCGGCTTACAATTTGGGAGCGATCCGGGAGCGATCGCCGTCCAAGAAACGGGACACAACGCACGGTTAAGCGAGACAACTCGCGTTTCGGAATTAGATAACACGCTGGTCGGATTACAGGTGCAGCCAGGAAGAACACTAGCCTTGGTCGGTGGTAATCTAGCTTTGAATGGGGGGTTACTCTCGGCACCAGGAGGACGTATTGAGTTAGGGAGCGTGACGGGAGGAAGTGCAGACTTAAGTTCTACCCCCGAAGGATTTGCACTCAGTTATCCCAATATTTCTACCTTTGGCAATATCGAGATCGGAGGACGCGCATTAGTTTCCGTTGCTGGTACTAATGCAGGTGCGATCGAAATGCAAGGGCAGAAAATCAGCATCTCGGATGGGTCGATCGTATTAGTACAAAATCAAGGCGACTTCGCCGCAGGCAATATCGCGATCGATGCTACGAATTCGCTGCAAATAACTGGCAAAACACCAGATTTTAGTAGTTCCAGTAGTTTAGTAAATGAAACGATATCTTCTGGCGCTGCGGGAAACATTCTGATTACCACTCCACAATTAACTATCGATCGCGGTGGTTTTATACTCAACCGCACCTTTAGTGCCGCGCCTGGTGGCAACATTATCGTCAATGCCGATGACGTGCGAGTAAACGGTTATGCACCGGGAGACCCAAATGCTTTTCGAGCGATTAGCCTGATGTTAGCTGCTTCCATCGGCGAGGGAAAAGGTGGAAATATCGCCATTTCTACGCAAAATTTGTCGATTTCAGCAGGCGGTAACGTGGCAGCGAGACCCTATAGCCAGGGCAACGGTGGCAATGTGACGGTGAAGGCAGATACGATCGAAGTGAACAGCACCGGAGCGCCAAGAGGTTTTTATTTTAGCCTCCTATCTGCGGCAACTTTCGGAACTGGTAATGCAGGAAATCTGACAATTGACACCCGCACGCTGTCAGTGCGATCGGGCGGAAGAGTATCTGCTTCCAGCATACTTTTCGGAGATGCAGGTGCGCTGACGATTAATGCGTCTGAATCGATCGATATCACTGGAGTCAAAAATGAATTGAGTCCGAGTTATGTCGGTACTGCCGTTCTTCCTCCTGGAAATCTACCTTCCAACGCTAATTCAGGGACTACCACGATTAATACTCCAGTCCTTAACATCACTGATGGCGCAACGGTTTTTGTCCGAAACATCGGTCTTGGTAGAGCAGGTATCCTCAATATCGATGCGGGTAGAGTGCAACTGGATAATCGGGGAAACATTTCGGCATCTACGCGATCGGGTGAAGGCGGCAATATTAACCTTCAGATATCAGATTTCTTGCAAATGCGTCAGGGTAGCTTCATCAGTGCAGAGGCGGGTGGTAGCGGTAATGGTGGCAATATAGCCATCAATGTTCCCACGATCGCCAGTTTAGAAAATAGCAACATTACCGCCAATGCCATGCAAGGTCGAGGTGGGAATATTCAAATTACTACTCAAGGTATTTTTCGCTCTTTGGATAGCAGTATTACTGCCTCTTCTCAATTGGGAGTAAGTGGCATCGTCGATATTTCTACTCCTGATTTAGAGCAACATCAAGTTTTGGTAACATCCCCGACTAATTTTCTCCAGGAAGACCAAACAATAGCCAGCAGTTGTCTGACTAGGCGAAACATTCAGCAGGGAAGATTTGTAGCTACTGGTAATGGGGGATTAGCAGAAACACCAGATAATGTGCTAACTTTCTACGAAGTAGCCCGGGTGCAATCTATTGGTTCTTTAGAGAGTAAAAAAAATCGACAACTGGAAACCGTAAATTCCAGACAACCCGATCGCCCAATGCAAGAAGCAACGGGATTTGCGTTTACCCCCGATGGACAATTAGCTTTGGTGTTAGCAAGAGACAAAATTACTTCTCCTCAAAATTTAACTTGTACCAATTAAGTATCAACGAGCGATTCAGTTCTCTAACCATAAGGTTTTCAGGGTAAGGTACGTTTTGATGAAATTAATTAATTTCCCAGTACTTTTGGCTTTATTTCTACCAATAAATGTATGTTTTGAGCCGCCAGTTTTAGGTCAGATCGTCCCGGATCGCACGATGGGAACTACAATTACACCCAATGTAGAAATTAAGGGCGTACCGAGCGAAATCATTGACGGCGGCACAGTTCGCGGTGCTAATTTATTCCACAGTTTCAGCGAATTCAATATCCAAAACGGGCGATCGGCATACTTTACCAACCCAAACGGAATTACCCTGGAGGGGAGACAACAATCGGTCAACCCCTTACTGCGTGCGGGGTTGACCGATTGTTGTCAAAAAAAAATAGGTCTGCTATTCTCAAGAAGACCTAACTAATGAAAAAAAATGAATTTAATACCTTCATTTTACACCC
>DATNQN010000131.1 GCA_036703985.1 Leptolyngbyaceae cyanobacterium | reverse complement strand
GGTAATGGCCACTGTTTCCGGCTGCTGTGTCTTATCAGTTCTTTACCTGTTTAGCAAGTGTTTAAACCAAAAGCATTGTTAAGGCAGGCTTAGAACCTTATCTGGGAATCCCCATTTAAACATAATCGGTTACATTCTTCTGGAGGAATCCATCAATGAGTATTGTCACGAAATCAATCGTGAATGCTGATGCTGAGGCTCGCTATCTCAGCCCCGGTGAATTAGATCGGATCAAGAGCTTCGTTACCAGTGGCGAACGTCGTCTACGTATCGCTCAAACTCTGACTGACTCTCGCGAGCGCATCGTCAAGCAAGCTGGCGACCAACTGTTCCAAAAACGCCCCGACGTTGTTTCTCCCGGCGGCAATGCTTACGGTGAAGAAATGACCGCTACCTGTCTGCGCGACCTAGACTACTACCTGCGTCTGGTTACCTACGGAATCGTAGCTGGCGATGTTACCCCAATCGAAGAAATCGGTTTGGTGGGCGTTCGTGAAATGTACAACTCCCTGGGCACCCCAATCCCCGCCGTAGCTGAAGGCATTCGTGCAATGAAGAACGTTGCTGCTTCTTTATTGTCTGCTGAAGACTCTTCTGAAGCTGGTTCTTACTTCGACTACGTAATTGGTGCTATGCAGTAGGACTTTTGTCCAACTCTAGCCCTCAGTTAACGATTTCAAGATTAGGTGACTTAAGGAAGCAAACTCATGCAAGACGCGATTACTTCTGTTATTAATTCGTCCGACGTACAAGGTAAGTACCTCGATACCGCTGCTTTAGAAAAGCTCAAAGCTTATTTCCAAAGCGGTGAACTCCGCGTGCGTGCTGCTACCACCATCAGCGCTAACGCAGCTGCCATTGTTAAAGAAGCAGTAGCTAAGTCTCTGCTGTATTCTGATATCACTCGTCCCGGTGGCAATATGTACACCACTCGTCGCTATGCTGCTTGCATCCGCGACTTGGACTACTACCTGCGCTACTCAACCTATGCTATGTTGGCTGGCGACCCCTCCATCCTAGATGAGCGCGTACTCAATGGCTTGAAGGAAACCTACAACTCCTTGGGTGTTCCTGTCTCCGCTACCGTACAAGCTATCCAAGCTATGAAGGAAGTTACCGCTAGCTTGGTAGGCGCTGATGCTGGTAAAGAAATGGGCGTTTACTTCGACTACATCTGCTCTGGCTTGAGCTAGATGCTTCTGGAGGAACCGAAGGCTTAGTTTAAGCTTTGTCTTCTGTCCTAATCCTGGTCTGGGAAATCAGGAGTTAATGCTAGAGCGTTAGCAGCTTGTCTAAATTAACTGATAAGTTTTAGCGGCTAGTATTCACTCTTGATTCCCAGACCTTGGTTTATCAACACCCTAAAACTTTATTCGATTTCAGGAGAATATTAAGCCATGCGGATGTTCAAAGTCACTGCTTGCGTTCCCAGCCAAACTAGAATTCGCACTCAACGCGAATTGCAAAACACCTATTTTACAAAGTTGGTTCCTTATGACAACTGGTTCCGGGAACAGCAACGGATTATGAAGATGGGTGGCAAAATCGTTAAAGTTGAGTTGGCCACTGGCAAGCCTGGTGCTAATACAGGATTGCTGTAATTTCAGAAGAAAAGCTTGACAAAATTTGCGAAAAAAGCCTACTCCCGTTTGGGATTGGGAATTTCAAAAAAGGCCGCCTCTGATATCATGACTGCAAGCCATGATATTAGGGGCGGCGGGGTTTTATATCATATCCGTAGCCTGAAGGATGAAATCAGTTGTATCTTACTCCCCATTCCCCCATCCCCCATCTCCCCTGCTCCTCTCAACGAAGTATCGGTACTAATCTACGGGTTGGTACAGTTAAGCGAACGGGTGATTCATTAGCCATTGAAGAAGCCATAAAAAGGATATTTTGACGTTCTTCAGCTAGAAAACTAACTGTATAAAACATTCCATCTTGATGCCACATTACTGATGAAAATATATGAGGCGGGTTTTGTTTTTCTCCTTCTAGTAAATAGCCTTGAATTCCTCTGGCCAAAGTAATTTTCTGGGCTGCTTTTAGGTGTTTTTCAAATTCTCTTTTGGCATTGGGGGATGTTTGGCTATCTACGGAAAAGCTACCTACTAAACAAGCAAATGGCCCGGAATCGCAACTAAATAAACCAACAGTTAAACCTGCGGGAACTGTTGAGGGAAAAACCCGCACAACTAATTCGTTGATAAAATCTTCATCAGCAGGGCCACCAAGCATAATTCGGGAGGGGAGGCGCATTTTCCAACCGGGTGGCAAGTTGTTTACGATTTCATTTAAGTAAGGGGTGAATATTTCGGCAGGAACGGCAGATGCTTTGATGGGAATGCCGATAATAGCAAAGAGAATTGGAAAAGCTAGGAATTGACGCCACAACATAGAACAGGATTATTTTGTATAACAGTGATTAATTTTCAGCTAATGATTGTTCTCAATCCATCTCGAAAAACTTGAAAACTTTTAGACAGGTTATTTTCCACATCCATGTGAGGAGAGACTTTTTCAGCAAAGTCAAATTTTTGTAACCCAGTTTCATATCCATAATATTTGAGAGTCCGATCTAGTTGCTCCCAAGTTCCTCCTTTAATTGCATCTGGATTCCGAAAGGTTGCTTTTTGGGATAACGAAGCTGGTATTTTCTCATACTCAGCACGAACAGCTGGTATATCACCAAGGAACCAAGATTCTAGTTCTTCAACAGCAATTCTATGTAGAACTATATTACCTTTTTGGTTTGTGACTATGCTGCTAGCATCACACAATTTTTTTCAAATCTTGACAATCATTTGTATCTCGATCAACTAAAATTACTATACGCCAGTCATCAGGCACAAATTTAGCATAACTTTTCATACGCTCTGGTAGCTTCTTTAAGAGCCTATCTTTATTTTGAAAATTATGGATTAAGAATGTATGGTTATTCCCTATAATTTTAGGTACAATAATTTTTAAAGTAACTTCTGTTGAGGGTTCTTCTACTAAAAACTCAATGTGCATAACCACTCCAATTAGTAGGGTAATCCTCTTAGATAGCCCTCAGACCAAAGATCGCCTAAGCCTGCCTGTGATTCTATAAAATGCTTGGCGTTAGGGATTTGATCTGCCCTTATAACAGTGGCATAACCGTTTTCCTCTCTTTGTAAAATCCAGAGTTGTTTTGCATCCTTAATGGTATTAACAAAAAATGGTGAGTGCGTAGATACAAATACTTGCGCTCGCTGCGAGTAAGCAAGTAGCTCTTCACTTAGTTGTTCAAGTAGCCGATGATGGAGTCCGTTTTCAGGTTCTTCAATACAAAGTAATTGAGGTGGATTCGGGTCATTTAACAAAATTAAATATGCCAATAGCTTTAAGGTTCCATCTGAAGCAAACCGCGCTAAAAAAGGTTTGGTAAATGGTGTATCTTTGAATAATAAGGCTAGTCTACCATCAATTGTTTGCTCTGACTCTACTCGCTCTAACTTAGGTACTCGACGAACCAGCCGATTAAGAATTTCTTCTAAAACTTTTGGATGTTCATCTGCAAGGTATTGGACTACATTAGCGATATTATCACCTTCGCGAGAGAGATGTTCCATTGCACCAACAACTGCTAGTTGACGTGCCTGATCTGGGATGAAGTAAGATAAAAACCATCCTTCTATAAAGCGCCTTAGGCTAGCTACGCGGGGATTATCTGATAATTGGCCAATTGTTTTAATGGCAAGAGAACTTGGGTCGTCCATTTTATAGGGAATTCTTCTGTCATTAATTTCTGGATTTTCACCGCTAATTACCTCACCTTCACCATATTCAAATTTAAGAATGTCAAACGGTTTGCCACGACTAGAGCCTCGTCTCCAGCGGAGAGTTTCTCTCGAAACAATAGGCGATCCATTTTGGAGGCCGATCGCCACAGTGTAAGTTATAATTCTACTATTCTTATCTTCACGATACTTAATAACAATTTCAATTTCTTGGCTTTTAGAATCACGGGAAATTACTTCTTGAAATCTTCCTCTCTTTTCTAGAGCTTTGCGTACATTAGTAGTTAAGCAATCTGATAAAAATCCTATTACATCAAAAAATGTTGTTTTACCGCTACCATTCGGGCCAAGGAAAATCGAAAAAGCTTTTATATCTTTCAAAGTTACATTTTGCAGTACGCGATAGTTTTTTACAGAAATTTGTTCGATCGTTGCCATTATTTCTTCACCTTCATAAATTTAACTATATGGTTGCCATAAATGCCCTGAAACACAGTAAGGGTACGGTCTATACCGTCCCCTTACTAAAATTGCCTCAAGATAGGCAGATTGTTAAAGCAACTTAAGCGGTAATTATCTTAAGCTTCATCTAAAGCTGCGATACCTGGTAATACTTTACCTTCGAGCAACTCCAAGCTAGCACCGCCACCAGTGGAAATATGGCTCATTTGGTCTGCCACGCCGACTTTTTCGACGGCTGCTACTGAGTCTCCACCACCAATAATGGTAACAGCGCCTTTCTTGGTGAGGTCTGCTAGAGAGTGGGCTATAGCTTCCGTGCCTACAGCAAATTTATCAAATTCAAACACACCCATCGGCCCATTCCAAATTACCGATTTGCAATCAGCCAGTGCTTCTTGGAACGTTTTGACAGAATCTGGGCCGATATCTAAACCCATCCAACCATCGGGGATACTGTCAATGCTGACAGTTTGGGAATCTGCATCAGCAGCAAACTTGTCTGCTACTACCACATCAGTAGGTAACAACAACTGAACACCCCGTTCTTTTGCTTTCGCTTCCAAAGACTTAGCCAATTCGAGCTTATCTTCTTCTACTAGGGACTTACCAACGTTCAAACCACGAGCTTTGTAGAAAGTGAAGATCATGCCGCCGCCGATGATCAGCTTATCGCATTTTTCCAACAGGGTTTCAATGACGCCGATTTTGCTGGAAACTTTGGAACCACCGATAATTGCGGCTAGAGGACGTTGGGGATTTTCGATCGCACTTTGCAGATATTGCAGTTCCTTCTCGATCAAATACCCAGCAACAGAAGGCTTGAGGTATTTGGTAACGCCTTCAGTGGAAGCATGGGCGCGGTGGGCGGTACCAAAAGCATCGTTTACGTATAAGTCTGCATTAGCAGCCAGTTGTTTAGCAAATTCGGGATCGTTTTTCTCTTCTTCTTTATGGAAGCGCACATTCTCTAAGAGAATGACATCACCGTTTTGCATGGCACCGACAGTAGCAGCGACTTCATCGCCGATGCAGTCGCTAGGCTTTTTCACTTCTTTACCCAGCAACTCGGAGAGGCGTTTGGCAACGGGGGTGAGGCGTTGCTTATCATCGACTCCCTTGGGACGCCCGAAGTGGCTGGACAGAATTACTTTTGCACCCTTACCAGTCAAATCTTGAATTGTGGGCAAAGCAGCCCGAATGCGGGTATCGTCGGTAATATTGCCCGCTTCATCCACTGGCACGTTAAAATCTGCCCGTACCAATACTCGCTTGCCAGCTACGTCTTCAGACGACAAATTTGCTACTGTTTTTTTGGCCACCGAAACAACCTCCTAAATCTCTTGTCTTCACGGAGTCAGCGTGACGCAGTTCGTCCGTTCTGTCTAAGCCGTCCACATTTTACCAATCTTCGGTTACCAAACCTCTGTTAAGGTTTGACTTTAAAGGAGAGGATGGGGAGATGGGGTAAAGATGAGGTAGTATGTTCCGTTACCCTATGGCCACTGTGTCGGCTACTTTGAAAGGGATCGGGTATGGTGCGATCGCGATCGCACTATGCCAATTGAGATACTAAATAAAGATAAGCTGGAAGAAATCGGAAATTTTTTACGCGATTTGAGAAATCTCTATCTAAATATAAAATTCAAATGGGGAATATGCTAACCGAGTCTGGGATCGAGAGGTGCCATCAAAATGTTTAAGACAGTTTTGTTCCCAGTCGATCGAAGTCGAGAAGCCCGCGAAGCGGCTGATGTAGTTGTCGAGGTGGTGAAAAAGTACAACAGTCACCTCGTTCTGCTGTCCGTACTTGAACCACCTGCTGAAGGGGAAGCTGCCAATGTAGATGCGATGACTTCACCAGAAGCAGTGGCACAATTGCTGACAACGGCAAAAGCACTGTTTGCCGATCGAGGAATTGAAGCCGAAGTCCTCGAAAGGGAGGGAATGCCTGCTTTCACTATTTGTGACGTGGCTGACGAAATTGATGCCGATTTAATCGTGATGGGCTGTCGGGGATTGGGTTTAACAGAGGAGGGGATGTCGGATAGTGTTACTAACCGAGTAATTAATCTTTCTCCTTGTCCAGTTCTGATCGTTCCTTAAAATGGTCATTTGTCATTGGTCATCGGTCATTGGTCAAAGTAAATCCTTTCCTAATGACGAATGACGAATGACGAATGACTAATGACTAATGACTATTAAAATCTAAAATCGAATGACTACTCCCGCGATTCAATGGTATCCCGGCCACATTGCTAAAGCTGAAAAGGCACTCAAGGAACAGTTAAAACTAGTTGACGTGGTACTGGAAGTACGAGATGCCCGCATTCCCCTAGCGACCAACTATCCGCAGCTTGCCCAATGGACTGGTAGCAAAACTAGGGTGTTGGTTCTCAACCGAATGGATATGATTCCACCAGCAGTGCAGAATTTATGGGCTGATTGGTTTAGAAGGCAAGGGGAAGTGCCATTTTTTACGAATGCCCAGCAAGGTAAGGGTATAACACCGGTGACGAAAGCGGCGCAGGCTGCTGGGGTGGAGGTGAATCGAAAAAGGCGCGATCGCGGTATGCTGCCTCGTCCAGTGCGTGCTGTGGTAATAGGCTTTCCTAATGTAGGTAAATCTGCCCTGATCAATCGCTTATTGGGTAAGAAAGTCGTAGAAAGCGCCCGTCGTCCCGGCGTGACAAAACAGTTGCGCTGGGTGAGAATTTCTCAGGAAATTGAATTGCTGGATGCGCCGGGAGTGATTCCTGCTAAGTTGGAAGACCAGGAAGCGGCGATTAAGTTGGCAATCTGTGAAGATATCGGTGAGGCATCTTACGACCATCAGCGAATTGCTACCGAGTTAGTCGAGTTAATCGCTTACTTGCAAGATGTAGCTGGGGATTTGTTTCCCAAATCGATCTTAGAGTCTCGTTACGATTTAGAGCTTGCTAACTTGACAGGTGAAGATTATTTGGCAAGATTGGCACAACAAAGATATCAAGGGGATTTGGAACGGACGGCGCATCAGTTATTAAATGATTTTCGGAAAGGGTTTTTAGGCGCGATTCCTTTAGAGTTACCGCCTAATTAGTGCGTGCGAGTAGAAATTTACCGTCACTGCGAAAAAAGATGGGAAAACAGGGAAGGAAACTGAGGGATTACTTCCGCCCACCGGCAGGATTGGCTGGCAAATAGCATTTCACGCCACCGCTGTTATGCGATCGCAGACAGGCAAAAAATTAGGAACGCACCAGCCAGTGAATTGGTAAAAAATTTATCAATATAAACAATATTTAACTACCTAAAATCATTATTTTCAATGAAAATATTCAGGTACTTAATTGTCAAAGGTATGAGCGAGCGAATGATTTTTGAGAATTTGGGATAACTTGAGTGAAATTAGCGTAAGTAAAAGCGGACTGGTGTCATTTTTAACTATTCTAATTTCACTAGATACGATATTATTTTACGCGCTTTTTCCTAACTCACCTATTTTTTCAGATCTATAGATGATTTTATTTTGAAATAAAACTTAACTTAGTTATCAAGAATAGGTAATATACATTACCTATTTTACCATATACATAGGGCAAATAACCAACTGTAATTGCTCTGCTTGCACGGTACTAGAAAATATTTCCATACTGCGGCAATCTACAAAGGCGTTTCCATCTAGCTTCCTGGTAACAGGGTATAAGCGATAATTAATACATGATTTTTACGGAAGACCCTTCATCCTACAGGAATGTTGGGTTCGATCGGGGTGTTATTTGAATTAAGATCTTGGCAGGTTTTGCTCTTCCGATTTTATTATAAGTGCGGTTATGGTGGTAGTAAGAAGCAATTGGGCTGCCTTTGCACGCACTGGCGCAGCATAGGTCAATATATGAAAGATCGTCAGGGTTTCTATTCTAAATCTTTTTTGAGAGAACCAGTAAGGGTGGGATTAATGGTTGATCTTAAACTACGGGTATACATAGAAGACAATATAGAGAAAACGCTTACCGTCAATCGGGATCAGTTTATACTAGGTAGGGCGTTGGAGTGCGATTTATCATTGCCTTATTTTGGCATTTCTCGCCATCATGCTCGCATTTTTAAAACGCCTGAAGGAGTTTGGTTTCTGGAGGATCTGGGTAGTAAAAACGGTACGGTATTAAATGGTAATTTTATTACCTCTCCTCAGATGGTTAATCACGGTGATGTGATTCAATTAGGGAGTATTTATTTAAGTGTAATGCTTGGGGATGATAAATCGGATTTCCAAAAAGGTGATATGGAAACCCAAGTGGTAGGAGTTACGATTTTTCGTAACGTACAAGATTTGCAAAAGCAGTGGATACAAGCGGATAATCAAGGGGATGATGCAAATCGGCAAGAAATTGCGATCGCGCGTTTAAAAGACTTATTAGATATCGCTAAAGGTTTGAATTCAGCCGAATCTATAGAAGCAATTTTTAAAGCTGCTCAAACAGTTGTTTTTCGTTATCTTAATAGTATTGAGCGGTTGGCTTTATTAATTGATGTAGATGGTTTTGGCAAGTTGGAATTTTTAAACGGTGCTGCCAGAGATGCGTATGAAAACGATCATTTCGTGTTAGATGGGAATTGGGTTAGTCGCAGCATTTGCCAAAAGGTTTTTGCAGAAAGAGTGGCAATTCAAACGGCTGATGCTCAAAGAGATTCGCGATTTGATAACGAACAAAGCATTATTGATAAAGGCATTCATAGCGTAATGGCCGTACCTCTTTGGGATGAAAATAGAGTAGTGGGAGTTCTTTACGCTGATGGGCATATTTCTTTTGATGATTCTGCTCAAAAGAACGAGGAAGATATTAGCTTTTTTTCGACTTTAGGAAACTTGGTGGCTTCCAGCGTGCAACGTTGGTTGCTAACGCGAAAATTGAGAAATGAAGAGTCAATCCGTCATCGATTGGAACGATATCACTCTCCGGCTGTCGTGCAACAAATGATGACGGCGGGAACTTTAGAAAATGGCCGCATCTCTCCTAAAGAAAGCGAAATTAGTATTTTGTTTGCTGATATTGTTGGTTTTACGGCTCTTTCCGAACGGTTGAAGCCGGGAGAAATTGCGGAATTATTGAATAGTTTTTTTGAGGAAATGTTGCAGGAAGTTTTCGCAGTGAACGGTACTTTGGATAAGTTTATTGGTGATTGTATTATGGCATTTTTTGGTGCGCCAGAGCCGCAGTCAGATCACGCAGATAGGGCTTTGAATGCTGCGAAAGGTATGCTCGATCGCTTGGATAAATTAAATGCCGATAAACTACTTAGGGAACCCCTACAATTACGCATTGCGATTAATAGTGGTAAGGCGGTGGTAGGAGACGTGGGAAGTTCTCAAAGAGTTGATTATACGGTGTTGGGCGGTACGATTAATTTGGCTTCTCGGATGGAAGCAATTTGTCCTGTGGGTAAGTGTGTGGTCAGCGAAACAACTTACAGTTTGTTGCGTCCTTCTATGCGTTTGGGTTTAGATGATATGGGAGAATATCGCTTTAAAGGTATCGATCGACCGATTCGGGTTTACTATACTCATAGAAGTAGTTTTATGCCATAGTATGTTAGCAAATTTAAGGGTTTTGTAAGAAGAATATCAGTTGTTAATTTTTGATTTGGCTAGGATAAAAGCCTCAAATTTACTTAGTTAACTATATGGGTGAAGATAGAAACCAGGTTGATTTAATAAAGCTGGTTTCTATTCTTTTATTTATCTGAAGAATAAGGACTAAACTATGACCAAGAATGATTAAACAATTAAGGTTAAATAAAGGGAGAGGACGATCGTAAAATTTTTATTTCATCGCCGATTTTGATAATTTTTCCTACTTCTGATGTGGGTACTTTAGTATTGATGCTCAAGCGGTAAAAATGATTGAAATAAGATGGATTTACCCATGATGGTAAAGTTTCTTTTCGTTTTTCAGAAAAGACTTTTTGAAAATGAGGGTAACTTTCTCCGGTTAATGGGTTTCTGGTGGGAACTACACAGCGTTGACAGGGATTTATACCGTGAAACGTTACTTCACCGATTTGGAATTGAACGATTTGTTCTGGATTGTTAAATAATCGGTCTTCCCAAAATGCTGGTACGCCACCAATTTCAATATTTGCTCTCAGGCGTAACCGCATTTCATTTATAGTAATACCGGGAAACCAAGAGGCAACTGTTTCTATGGTGCTGATACTAATAATAGTTGGCCCAGATGCGATCGCATCATCTGGAAAACCGGTGACAGAGTTTTGAATTAATTGAACTGAAAAACCGAAATATTCACTCAACCAGCTTTCTAGTTGGTTAGTTTGTTTTGGTAAATTAAATACTTGTTTTTCGGCGGTATTTTGGATTTGCAGAGTAACGGTTTTTGTGGTTGCATCCCAGGACGATCGCAATAAATGCACTTTTGGGTTACGCTTGCCATTGACAAATTTACCTTGGGAGTCCGCGATCGCAAATTCTCGGTCTTGCTGTAAAGCACCGCTGGCTAAAAATGTAGCCCGATCTACTGCTACGGCATCCAGTGATTTGATCGGAAAAATGAAAATGCCTGCGAGATATGGCATTTGGATAAGTTTGATGTTTAACATTTGTTGTATAAAGATTTTACAGCTATTTCTACACGATCGAGATCGGCTGAAGAAAATAATTTATTAGCTGACGGTAAAACCGATCTCTTTTAAACCTTGCCGTAATCGGTTTGCTTCGGAAGGATTAGTTTTTTCGTGGAGTGCGATCGCTTTTTGAAAAGCTGATAGACCTTCCGCTACGTTGCCAATTTTTAGCAATACTACTCCTAAGTTTTGATAGGCATCCGCATAGTGAGGGTTCAAATCGATCGCTTGTAGGTAAGCTGCGATCGCATTTTCCATTTCTCCTAATGCCTTCAGCGTCATCCCCAAGTTATAATAACCAGCAGCGAAATAGGGGTCAATTTGTAAAGCAGCTTCATAAGTGCTTTTAGCTGCTTGAAGTTTGCAAGCAGCTTTTAAAATATTACCAAGATTATTGTAAGCAGCTAATTTTAACTTAGGTAAAAGAGGAATTTGAGTTGCTAATTGATAATGATATTTAGCCAAATTTAATTGCTGTAAATTTTCATAAGCCATTCCCAAATAGTAGTGTAATTCATACAAAACAAATTCATTGATTCCCGAAATATTTAAACTATTTTTTAATAATTCAATACCTTGATTGGTGTTACCTGTTTGTACGTACAGAGTTCCCAGTTTAATCCATCCATAAGAATCATTAGGATGCTTAGTCAGGTATTTTTCCATTGCCGATCGTGCTGCTTGCAGCTTATCTTTCAGGGCGAGCCGTTCCTTTTGATAGCCATGATGTAAAATAGCTACATCCGGCAAATATCCTACTTGCCATTGCGGTTCTTTTTGTAAAAGCTGTACTATACTATCATCTAGCATTGCATAATAAGGGCGAGAAAAATTAATGGTTGGATGATGGCGAAATAAGCGAGAAACTACGGAATACGGTGATTGTTCCCAGCCGATATCTTGCCTTAATAAATTAATCGCTAGATACTGGGGTTCGAGGATAGCTTTCTTAATCTGGGGTACGATTTCTGGGGTTAGTTCTTCATCCGCATCTAAAATTAAAATCCAATCTCCTTGAGCATATTTGAGAGAATCATTGCGGGCTGCCGAGAAATCATCGCACCATTGATAATTATAAATTTTTCCGCCAAATTTTCTGGTTATTTCCGGTGTTCTGTCGGTAGAACCAGTGTCTAAAACTATTATTTCATCTACTAATTCTTTGACGCTATTGAGGCAATTAGATAAAGATGCCTCTTCATTTTTAACAATCATGCAAAGACTGAGCATTAGATCGCCCCTACTGTTGGTGGAAAACCGGATTGTTTTGGCTGTAAAGCATGGGGTATGGGGAATTGAAAGTGCTTATAAGCAAGAATTGTAGCAAATCAATTTCCTTGGCCGATCGTGCTATGTAGGTGAGAGTCTGCCAGATCGGATGTTTGAAAGATAATGCGATCGCGCCCCTGAGTTTTGGCTTGGTAGAGTGCCCTGTCCGCAGCAGCAATGAGAGTTTCTGGCGAACGATCTCCCATCGGCACAACGCTACAGACTCCTAAACTTAGACTAACGTATTCGTTGACATCTGAGGCAATATGAGGAATCATTAATTGCCTCATTTGTTCGCGAATCGCTTGGGCTACTTGGATAGCACCTTCAGCAGGAGTATTGGGTAAAATGATGGCAAATTCTTCACCGCCATAACGAGCCACTAAGTCAGCCGAACGTTTGGCTGCACGAGTAGCGGCAAGGGCGATTTTTTGCAAACATTCATCCCCGCACTGATGTCCGTAATAATCGTTGTATTTTTTAAAATAATCGACATCGAATAAAATTAAAGATAATGGTTGTTTTTCTCGAATTCCCCGCTGCCATTCTTGAGATAAGTAGGTGTCGAAACGACGACGATTAGCTACTTTGGTTAAGCCGTCTAAGTTAGCGAGTCGTTCTAATTCTAAATTTGCTCGAATCAGGTCTGCTTCTATTTTTTTGCGGTGAATCATCGAGCCTAATTGAGTTGCGATCGCATTTACCAGCGTTAGCGATCGTTCGTCGGGGATCATTTCCCGTTTCTGGAAAAATAGCAAAACAGCAAGAACTTGATGCTCGAACGCGATCGGAATAGCTATAGCACCTTTTAATCCCGCTTCCGTCGCACTTTGCACTCGATAAAACACTTCTTCTTCTGCTTGGGATACATCTTCGATCCATTCTAGTTGTTGAGAAAACCAAACTCGCCCGGGTAACCCTTCACCAACCGCAAAGCGTAACTTACAACTTTCACTATGAAATTGTTGCAAATCAACCTTATTACCATACCAAGCGCGACTATATTCTAATAATTTCGTTTCTGAATTGGGAATCCAAGCTTCGCCGAAATCCCAACCGATTGTTAAACAAACATTCGCCAAAATAACTTCTAGAGCTTCCTCTACATTGGCTGCCGAACTAATTGCTTGAGTAGTCGTTAGTAAAAGTTGCAATTGAGCGTTCTGATTTTGCAATTCTATCTGAAATCGACGCAGGCGTAATTGATTTTCAATCCGAGCTAAAACTTCGATTTCTTCAAAAGGTTTAGTAATATAATCTACTGCTCCTATCTTAAAAGCAGTTACCTTATCAACTGCTTCATCTAAAGCACTAATAAAAATAATTGGAATATCGCACGTTCGTCTATCTTCTTTGAGTTGTTGACAAACTTCATAGCCGTTCATTTGCGGCATTTTAATATCAAGTAAAATTAAATCGGGAGGGTTCGATCGCGCTGATTGAAGAGCCAGGTTACCATTAGGAGCAACCCTAACTTTATACCCTTGACGAGACAAAATTTGGCTGAGGAGAGTAAGATTGACTATTGTATCGTCTACTACTAAAATATTCACTTTTGATAAAACAAAACACTCCTGATTCATAATTCATTATCTAGTTAATATCGGGATTTTAGAAAATAAGTCATCATTTTTCCTTTACCTTTAATTATTACAGTTCCTCGTTAGGTAAATATAAATTTATCTCCCAGGCGATCGCAACCAAAACATTATCTTTATAGAGCAAATTTTGATTAAAGTTCATAAACTATCCACAGCCTGAATTAACGCTAGTAATTGCTCGAATTGATACTGGTTTGCTAAATTTGATATGTTGTCTGCCAGTACTTCATTTTGCAGACGTAAATCTTCAATAAAACCGCTAATTTCTTCTAGATCGCCTTCTACGATCGCCTGACGCAAACCCAACAAAAAGTTTTTGGGTAAATTCGCCAAATCGTTGGGACTTAAAGAATTTTTTTCGGGTAAACTTTCTCGATCGGAATTAATTTTTTCTTCATAAATTAGGGAAACTTCTAAATATTTTTCAATAAATTCAAAGATATCTTGTTCTCGAAAAGGTTTACTAATAAAGTCATCACAACCTGCTGCCAATATACTTGCTTTTTCTTCCTCAAAAGCACTTGCTGTCAAAGCAATTATTTTAGTTTGATGGCTTTTTCCCATTTCCGATTCTGTTCTATTTTTTTCCTTAGATCTAATTTCTCTAGTAGCTTCGTAGCCATCCTTGATTGGCATTCTCATATCCATCCATATTAAGTCAGGTTGCCAGCTTTCCCAGATTTGCAGTGCTTGAGAGCCATCATTGGCCGATTTTAACTCAAAACCAATAGGTGTAAGGAGTTCTGTTAGTAGCTGGCGATTTTCGTTACTATCATCAACGATTAATATTCGATAAGAAGGCTGATGGGAAGCTAAGGCAATCGGGCGGCGCTTTTGGAAAGAATATTTAATTTCGCTATCACTAGCAACACCTGCTTGAATATAAAATTTAAAAGTCGTGCCAGTAATTCGTTCCTGATTGATTTCGCATGAATTAGCCTCTGGATTAAATGATTTACCATGACTAGAAACGGTGATTTCTCCTCCCATCAAGCGGATAAATTGGCGGCTAATAGTTAATCCTAAGCCAGTTCCTTCTTGTACTTGTTGCCCTGAAATGGTTTGCAGGAATGGTTTAAATAATTTTTCAAATTCTTCTGGATAGATGCCAATCCCGGTATCGATAATTTCAAATTGAATCGCTATTTCTTTTGGTTCGCTTAAGTTGTTTGTTGATTCTTTTCCCCGATTAACTGCTAGTGGCGAACGATCGATTAAAGATGTTCGGATGTAAACATTGCCATCAGAAGTAAATTTAATCGCGTTACTAATTAAATTGATCAATACTTCTCGCAGTTTGATTTCATCCGTCCGAACGCATTGGGGAACATCGGGGTATCGTTCAAAATTCAGCTGTAAGTTCTTATCTTTGACTTTCAAAGAGAACATGATTTCCAGTTCATCCAATAAACGATAAAGGTCGAAATTATTCTCGCTAAGAGTAATGCGTCCGGCTTCTATTTTGGAAAGGTCAAGCACTTGATTAATAATAGTGAGCAAATGTTCTCCAGAACGATGGATGATGCTAAGGTTTTCCTGTTGTTCTTTGGAAAGGTTAGTGGCACGAGCCATCAGATGAGAAAAACCCAGGATGGCGTTGAGAGGTGTCCGCAATTCATGACTCATGTTAGCGAGGAAAATGCTTTTTGCTTTGTTGGCGGCTTCTGCCGCTTCTTTGGCTTGTCGTAATTCTTCTTCTTTTTGTTTGATATCTGTAATATCCACGCCAATTCCCAGCACGCAAATTTCATCTTTTCCTGGGGGACGTAGGGGAATTTTTTGCCACTGAAACCATTTTTCTTGACGAGCGATACTAGTAAATTTCTCTTCTGGAATAAATAACGATTGACCTGTTTCAATGATGTAACGATTTTGTTGCAGAAAATTTTCTATTATTTCAGCGGAATCATGGAAGTCGGCATCTCGTTTTCCTACTAGTTCTTCAACGGTTGTATTGTAAAAGCACTTAGCCCCCGCTTTATTAACTAATAAAAATTTTCCTTCTCGATCTTTGACAAAAATTGTATTGGGATCGTTATCGATCACTATTCGTAAAAATTCTTGTTGCTGCCGCAGTTTTTCTTCGGCTAGTTTGCGATCGCTAACGTCCTCTACCGCTCCTAAAATTTGGGTGGGTTTTCCGGTAGCATCTCTGGCAAATACGACTTCTCGCGCTACTAACCAACGCCATTCCCCGTTTTTATGCAAGAATCGATATTCGGTAGAAAGAATTTCTCGATCGTCTATATTAATAAAACGAGTAGGTAATTCGTAGCACAAATGCCGATCGTCTGGATGAAATTTTTCGATCAACCATTCTGGAGATGCTCCGCAAATCTCTTCGGAAGAATAACCGACAATTTTATTGCTCTGTTCGTTTAAATAAAGAGCGGTTCCTTCCGTAATGTCAAACAAGTACAACATCTGAGGTACTGCATTAGCAACCTTTTGTAAAAAGTTTTGGCTGTTCCGCAATGCTTCTTCTACTTGTTTGCGATCGGTAATATCGGAAAACGAGGTGACAACTGCATAAGGAAGCTTTTCTTCCGGTCGAAATAAAGGCTGGGAGTTAATCGAAATCCATCTTAAACTGCTATCTGATTTGTAAATCCCCATTATTACATTAGAGCAAGGTTTGCCAGTTCGCAAGCTTACCATTGCGGGATGTTCTTCCCCTGGAAAAGGTGACCCATCTTCCCGAATTGCTTGCCAATAGGAATTAATAGAACTTAGCCCCATCATTTCTTTTAAAGATAAGCCGAGAATTTTTTCGGCACTGGCGTTACAGGTGCGGATCGAACCGCTAGCATCTTGTAAAACGATCCCTTCTGCCATCGCCGTTACTAGTGAGCGATAGCGTTCTTCACTTTCTTGTAAAGCAATTTGTGCTAGTTTGCGTTCCGTGATATCGCGCACGATACAAACGACTTCATCAACACCGCTTTGAACAATGCGTGCTTCGTAGCTGTGAATGCCATCTGGTTTTTCTAAATCGTGTTCGTAGATTTGGATTTTTCCGGTTTCTACTGCGGCTTGGAAACGTGCGAGCAAGTTAGTTTTTACTGGTTCGGCAATGGGTAAATCTCTTAAATTTTTGCCAATAATAGATTTCCCAGGTAAAATTAAATCCTTTTCGTCTCCCGTTACATCTAAAAAAGTGCCATCTACTTTTTGTCGAAACATCAGGTCGGGTATTGCACTCAAAAGTGCTTGCATTTGCTTTTCACTTTGTCGTAATGCTTCTTCTGTTGTTTTAATTTCAGTAATATCTGTGGAAATACCGCAAATTCCATAAACATTACCTTCTTCGGTTTTTAAAGGAACTTTGATATTTAAATAATAACAACGCTTCCCAGCATTATTCACCCCTCCTAAATCGTAGGAACGAACTACATTAGCGCTCTCTATCACTTCTCTATCAGTTTTGAGCGCTGATAAAGCTAGTTGCAAAGAAAAAAGTTGAAAATCATCAGCGCCGATGATTTCTTCTTCAGTCAGTCCTAATGCTTCCTGGTATAAACGATTAGCAAATATGTAGCGGCTGTTTAAATCTTTGACATAAATATACGCTCCCACATGATCGATGATAGCTGCTGTTTTTTCTTCGCTATGACGCAAAGCTTTTTCGATTTGCTTGCGTTCGGTAATTTCTTGCTGTAATTGTTGATTGATGCTGGCTAATTCAGCCGTGCGTTTTTGGACTTGCTTTTCTAAATTACGATTATACCTTTCTAGTAATTTTTCAGCTTTTTTTCGTTGGCTAATGTCGCTTGTTACGATGGTAATTAACCAATAGTTACCATCGGGAGACTTTCTTCTGATCAAAGTTTCATTTAACCAAATTATCTTGCCATTTTTATGACGAAATCGATATTCAAACTCTAAGTAATTTTCGGTCAGCATTCTTTCCAAAGGCATCATTTTATAGGCAAAATCTTCTGGTTTTAACCGCTCTGACCAAAGGTTGGGGTTTGCTAAAAACTCTTCTGGTCGAAAGCCTAAGATTGCTTCCGAACGTGGAGAAATATATTCGTATTCCCATGTCATATCTTCATAAAGCCGCAGACTGATAATTAGAACAGCCGCATTTTCCAGTACATCTTTCAGTCTCGATCTTGATGTTTTTAGCGCTGTTTCTACTAGTTTGCGATCGGTAATGTCGGTAATCGTACCGATATAGCCGATAATGTTACCATTAGCATCTTTTTCGGGAATAGCTTGCCCGAATACCCAGATAGTAGTGTAGTCCGATCGCACGAATCGGTACTCGCAGTTAAAGGGAATGCCTTTGCGAACTAAATCAAACCAAGCAGCCAGCGCTCGATCGCGATCGTCCGGGTGTAAGCTTTTAGTCCAACCCTGTCCCATAGATTCCGATCGCTCAAGTCCGATCATTTCAAAACTGCGATCGTTTCCGTACAAGCAACAACCCTCAATATCGGTGCGAAAAATCCCGACAGGTGCCGCATTTGCTAAGTTTGCATAGCGTTTTTCGCTTTCGATCAGTGCTTTTTCTGCTTGTTGGCGTTGAGCTTCTGCTTGTTTGCGATCGGTGATATCGTGAAAAGCAGCGATCGCGTAAGCCACATTTCCCTGCGGATCGAACACGGGTATCGTTCGCATTTCCAGACAAATCACCCGTCCGTCTCGATGAATCTCCACATCATCAACTATCACCGTTTCTCCGTTCAACGCCCGCACTGATGGCAATCTGTCGCTAGGATAAAGGCGATCGCTTCCCCCTAAATAAAGCTGATAAATATTAGCTCTATTTTCAGGAGTCGTATGCAAAATATTGCGATCGTTAAACAAATCTTTTGCCATCTGATTGGCATAAGAAATCGTTCCATTTTTTTCAATTACTGCCACTCCTACGGGTAACGCTACTAAAAATTGTTCTAATCGCCGTTCGCTAGCAAATAATGCTTCATTTAATTCTTGCATTTGGGCAAACAAAATTTTCAACTGCCCTGCCATTTGATTAAATGATTTAGCTAATTGTCCGACTTCATCAAAGCGCTCGATCTCTACAGTTTTATCCCATTCACCGATCGCAATTCCCCTAGCAGCTGCATTTAGCTGGTGAATTGGTTTAGTCACCCACGCAGCAAGTTTTATACCGATAAAAGTAGATACGAAGGTTGCTAAAATACATAACAAAACGGTTTTTTGAGTATTGGCATCGATACGTGCCATGAAATCCGATTCTCTCACCACAACCACGAGCAACCAATCTATGCCCCGTAGCTCTTTCAAAGGCGCTATTTGAACAAATATTCGCTTACCTTCATAGGTAAAATCGAGTTTTTGGTTACTGTCGATCCGAGCTAAACTACCAAATTTTTTGCGTAAATTGTCTCCAATTGCTACCATTAAAGGATTATTTTTGTTAAAAGCTGTTTGGCGTTGCCCTAGTGCGCGATCGTCAGTATTTTTCCATAATTGTTCGTTTGTAGAACTTCCTACCAATAACCCAGTGCGTTCGATAATAAATGTTTGTCCGTTAATGCCAACTTTGACATTTTGTAAAAATTTGCTAATTTGAGACAAATTGGTAAATTGCGTGCCGAGAACTCCTAAAAATTTTCCCGTTCTGTCATATACGGGTTGGGTAGCGGTAATACCCAAGGTTTCCTGAGAAACAGAATAATGAATATCAGTCCAAGTCGCTTTACCTGCTTTGACAGCAGCTTTATACCAAGGACGAGTGCGAACGTCGTATTTAGGAATGCTCTTGATAAGAGTAGTTCTATTGCCTTGCTTATCTACACCATATATTTGATAATTACCTTCAGTTTGTTGATTAGCAACTTGAATAAGCAGTTGTCCGCTTTTATCCCTTGCCACCGCAACTACTTCTCCTTTTTGGTTGGCAAATGCGATCCTATTGATTTCAGGTATTTCTTTAATTTGGCTTAAAAAATACTGCTCTAAAAATCCCTGATTTTCTGGCTTTAAAACGCCGCTTTCCATAGCTTTTAGGTTGATTTTATTGAGCAAATTAGCAATTTGTAAAAAGTTACGGAATTCGGCTTGAATGCGGGCTGTTATCTCGCTGCGTAGCTGATGCGTTACATCGTTGACAGCTTGCTTTCCGTTGTAAAATGAAAGATAACCAACCAAACTGACAGTTACGCAAATTTGTAAAACAAACGCGATAATTATGATTGTTTGTAATGGTAATTTTTTGAGAATTTTTCCGCTCGCTCGGGATAAATAATTTATTAACATAGATATTTATATTCCTTTGGTTCCTTACAAATTAATCAATTATTAAATAATTTTCAAATAGTTATGGTACGCGCTAATTTAGCACCGATTTCCTTAATCATAAATGTTAAGCTTTAAAAAGTCAGTCATTATATAATTTAACTTATTTATTTAATATAGTAAAAGTCAGAATTAATAAAGGTATTTTCTCAATTTCAGGCAGAGGAGATTTTTTTAGCTGACTGTAGACCAGGTAAATGTGGTTTCAGGTAACTGGAATTTGCTGGATTACCGATCGCGAAACGCCAAAGTCTCTCACTCGCAGTTCATCAACTCAGATCTTTCACCATTCTCAACAAGACCTGAAAAACCGGGTTTCTTTACGAAAAATCTAGGCTTTCAGGTTTAGCTATTTGCAAGAAACTAAGGTGATAGCGCTGGTGCAAGGTCTGAGTCAAGCGGTTTTCTTAAGCTTGATTGAGAATACTGCAAGGTTTGCGTTTTCCAGTGCGTGACAACGGGAAATAGCAATAGTTGTGGGTAACTTTGGCTGATATTTTCAGTATTCATCTGAATTTCCTTGGGAATTACTTGCGTTCTGACGGGTAAAAGGAGAAGCTGAGTTAACTTCGATCGGTATTAACTCAGTTGCTAGTTACATCGAGTAGGGCGCGTGATAATTGATGATTTTAGGTGAAAATCTCTAATTTTAGCAGCCAAAATTTCCCATCAGTACGATCGGTGAAGCCTGCGGGGTTAGCTGTATGGGTAAGGAGATAGGGAGAGGAAGAATGACACTGGTGAGTTACAGCGCTTTCCAAGTGAATTAGGTACACCTACCTGCTATCAGAACCCAGTTTTTTGAAGAAACTTGGTTTCTATCCCATATTTCACGTAACTGGAATCTGCTCCATTTCTACCATGCTGCACTATAGCCAAAAACATTGCTCAAAACTAGTAACTAGCAACTTCCTCGATTACCCCAAAAAAATACAGCCTGAAAGCTTAACTTCAAATAAATTACTCTATCAAAAGATTGATGTAATAACCTAATGTTTATGAACGACATCTCATAAAAATACTAACGGGTAAGATATTGTATAACTTATGTTATATATCGAAAGTAATTTAACAACTGAGAATTTCCATCAAATAACCAAGCTAACATTTCGGTTAGATTAACTAAATATATAAGCCATAAAAGTTTAAAAGGAAAATTAACTTTTCAAATAAAAATAAGAAACGCTCGCGTTCAAAAGTATGCCCTATGGATATTCCCTGTGATAGAGGGTAACCATTGATTTAACTTGATATTATGAAATCACTAGAAAAAAACGTAAAAAACAAGGAGAAAAACAATGGGTATTTTAGCTTGGCTTCTTTTAGGTTTAATTGCCGGTGCAATTGCTAAGGCTATCTATCCCGGTCATCAAGGCGGCGGTATTTTCGCGACGATCGGTTTGGGAATTTTAGGTGCTTTAGTAGGTGGTTGGTTAGGCAACCTCTTTTTGGGAACAGCGGGAGGAGCGACAGCAGGAGCATTAACAATTCCTAGTATTGCTTTTGCCATCATCGGTGCTATGGTTCTAATTTTCCTATGGGGTTTGTTAACCCGTCAAAGTGCATAATCAACTACTTTCTTTACCTTCATTATTTGAGCAAAAACCCCCATATCCAAACTGGGGGTTTTTGCTTTTTCATAAGGATAAGGGATTCGTTATGATAAAAAAATAAATGAATAATAGCAAATGGCTAAAGTAGATTAAACTTGGTTGGAAGACAGCCAAAAAGTAGCTAGGAGAAACATCATGATCGAGTTATACCAATTTGAGATTTCCCACTACGCTGAAAAAGTAAGGCTGATCTTGGACTACAAAGGATTGGCATATCGAAAAATTGAAGTAACGCCAGGGATCGGACAACTAGACTTGATTAGAATGTCCGGGCAGCGACAAGTACCTGTATTGAAAGATGGTAGCGAGATCGTATGCGATTCGACGGCGATCGCAAAATATCTCGATCGCAAATATCCAGAACGTCCCATCATCCCCGTCAATCCAGAACATCGAGGACTTTGCTTGTTAATCGAAGAATGGGCAGACCAATCGATCGGTCTCAAAAGCCGAAAAGCATTATTTGGTGGATTAAGCCAAAGTCAAGCTTTCCGTACCTCCTTCTTACCCAAGACAACTCCCGATTTCGTCAAAACAATGGTAGGCGCACTACCGGGAGACATCCTCAATTTGTTGGGTACGGGGGTTGGTTTTGGCCCCAGCGACATCAAATCAGCCCAAGAAGACCTCAAACAAGACTTAGAAGCCCTTAGCTTGCTACTACTCAATAAACCTTATTTAGTAGCAGACTATCCTACCTTGGCAGATTTTGCGGTAGCTGGATTGAGTATGTACGTTAAATTCCCCGATGGCCCTTATTTGGATCTGCCAGATAGCTTGAAGGGTAAAGGAGTACCGGGTTTAGCAGATAGCGTAGCATACGAAACCTTTTTCAACTGGCGCGATCGGCTCTATCAGCAATATCGCAAACCTTTATCATCCACAAACAGCACTACCGGAACTAACCCCACTACTATCAACATAGAGTGATCGTTTATTTGGAAATATATGCAACCAAAATGGGTCTTCTCTTGGGTAATTGGGCTTTGGATATTTAGTGGAAGGGGTCTTTCAGGTTGAAGGTGGAAAAAGTAGCATAAGTAACAAACGAGTCAGAGCCAGCCATTAAAGTGAAGATAATTAACCAGCCGGATTATGAGGTGAAGGAAGAAACATAATTGAAGTAGCGCTGGTTAATTATCTTCAACAGATAGATTGACGAAACTGGTATTCCTATGATGGACTTTCATTTAGATGCCCTATTAAACTTGCCAAATGTAACAGTGTTTACATATCGCCAAGAAACCGAATTTATTATTCTGAAATTAGCTCTATTAAATAAAGGAATTTTCTGCCCACATTGCCAAACATATACAGATGAACTCAATCAAAATCGACCAATTATGGTCAGAGATTGAGCAATATGTGGACAGCCAGTTTATTTACAAGTACCGCGCCGTCAATTTTACTGTCATAGTTGTAAGAAATATTCCACAGAAAGATTAGATTGGATGGAGATGGGGCGGAATTATCGCAAAAGATACGAATTATATATTTACGAAAAAGTTAAAGAGTTAACTGTAGAACAAACAAGTCGAAGTGAGAAGATTAGTCCAGAAGAGGTGCAAGGGATTTTTCGCCGCATCAGTCGCACAAAAAAAAGATTGGGGTAGTCGAGAACGGTTGAGTATCGATGAATTAAGTAATTAACGTAAGTTGTTAGTTACAATCGATTCCCCCTAACCCCCCTTAAAAAGGGGGGAACCGGATCTTAAAGTCTCCCTTTTTAAGGGGGAAACCGGAGCTTAAAGTCTTCCTTTTTAAAAAAGATGCAAGAGGGATCTAAAACGCCTAAACTCATAACTAGCAACTTGGGTTAATTAGTAAATGACATTAATTAATTCTTCAATCTAAACTGTAGAATCTATGTTCTCGGTGTAAGATAATCGATAAGCAAACCATCGTTTATTCCTTTCTCCCCATTTTGCCCTTTCCGCAACAATTAACGATCGCAGCAGTTCCCATATGAATTTAACTCAGCCATTAGGGTCAGTAATTGAAGGTTCCCTGAGTGAGGGGTTGTTAGTCCGACTTCATCCGGATGTCATCGTCGAAGATATGCGGGTAGGGAAGTTTTTGGTAGTAGAAGGAGTGCGATCGCGCTTTTTCTGTATGTTAACCGATGTGGCATTAGGAACTTCTAGCCAGCGCATTCTGGCTAATCCCCCGGCGATCGAAGATGATTTTTTACGAGAAGTTTTAGCGGGTAGCGGTACTTACGGAACGATCGAACTTGCTCCCATGTTAATGTTTACCCCCACACCAGAACCAGCTGGTTTTTACATTCCCAATGGTAAAACTGCCAAAAAAGTGCCCGCAGAAGGCAAAGCAGCATTAGCATCATTTCAAGCGCAAAGCAGCGAAAATGTAGATCTGCGCCCGGTTAAAACGATTCCCAGTCATTTCAGCCAAGTATACGATGCCTCCGAACGAGATTTTCGCACGGTGTTTGGTTGGGAAGACGATCCCCACAAGCGTAATTTCGCGATCGGTCAACCTTTAGATATGGACGTTCCCGTTTGTATCGACTTAGATCGATTCGTAGAACGCAGCAACGGCGTATTTGGTAAATCGGGAACTGGCAAATCTTTCCTCACCCGACTTTTATTATCTGGCATCATCCGCAGACAAGCCGCCGTTAACTTAATTTTCGATATGCACTCGGAATACGGTTGGGAAGCTGTCTCGGAAGGGAAGCAATTTAGCACCGTCAAAGGTTTGCGTCAGTTATTCCCCGGACAAGTAGAAATGTATACCCTCGATCCCCAATCTACCAGACGGCGAGGAGTGCGGGATGCGATGGAACTTTATTTAGGTTACGACCAAATTGAAGTAGAGGATATTAAATTAGTATCGCAAGAGTTAGGTTTATCGGAAGCTAGCCTGGATAATGCCAATATCTTGCGGGGGGAGTTTGGCAATTCCTGGATTTTGCAATTGCTGAACATGACTAATGAAGATATTAAGATGTTCTGCGAGGAGAAAAAAGGCCACATAGGTTCGATCATGGCCTTGCAACGGAAACTCCTCCGATTGGAAAATCTTAAATATATGCGATCGACTTGTCCTCATAATTACGTCAGTCGCATTTTGCAATCTCTGGAAGCCGGTAAGCACGTAGTCGTCGAATTTGGTTCCCAGTCGGATATGCTCTCCTATATGTTGGTAACCAATTTGATTACCAGGCGCATTCATAAAGAATACGTCCGCAAGGCAGAACTATTCTTGCAAACTAAAAATCCGATCGATCGCCCTCAGCAATTAGTAATTACGATCGAAGAAGCCCACCGCTTCCTAGATCCCGCAATCGTGGGAAGTACGATTTTCGGCATCATCGCCCGTGAAATGCGGAAATACTTCGTTACCTTGTTAATCGTGGATCAGCGTCCCTCCGGGATCGACAACGAAGTGATGTCTCAAATCGGTACTCGGATCACCGCCTTACTCAACGATGAAAAAGATATCGATGCCATCTTTACTGGGGTATCTGGTGCTGGTAGTTTGCGATCGGTACTGGCAAAACTCGACTCCAAACAACAAGCCTTGATCCTCGGTCACGCCGTCCCCATGCCCGTAGTAGTGCGTACCCGTCCCTACGACGAAAAATTTTATCAAGAAATTGCCGATACTTGTTGGGCAGAACGTTCCGATGAAGAAGTTTTTGCCGCAGCTGATGCTGCTAAAGCCGATCTGGGATTTTAGGGAATGGGAAAGGGAAGAGGAAAAGGGAAACTTTGTTAATTCTGCCTCCTGCTTTATGCCCTATCCCCATTCGCCATTCCCTAAAAATCCCTTAAATTTACTACCTTTTTAGGTAAAATGATGTATACTAATAATAGTGCTTGCTTAAAAAATAAAAAATGTCGCTTCGGTTAAGCAAGCAAGAGTAAAAACCTGTGTTTTGGCAGAAAAATCAAGGCTGGCGGTACTTACAGCCGTTAGTCAAGCAAGGTAGTCTGGTAAACCCCGCCAAAAAAGTTCGGTTTTTTCACGTATTTCTGACTTTTCAGTCAGGGTACGGTTGATACATCATTGTAAATAGGACTAGATAAACTCCTGGTTTGCCACGATAATTTACAGCAAATCTGGGGAATATTAATAATAACAGTGAACCTTTTATCCTTCATTCCTGTCTAAACCCCTGACATTCTCAATACCGCGTATGAGGATGGGATTGTTGGTTCGTAGTCGAGTCCACTTATCACCTGAGGTCAGCCGCAGATGCTTAAAACGATTCTCGCCGCATAGGGTAAATACTTCTCCAGGAGGAAGCAGTTGCCCTTGATTAGAAGGACAAATTTAGTGCCGAAACAATGCTACCTTCGGGTTTTGGTATTTTGAATACCTGTTTTGGGAGAATCCAATGCAATTATATCTAACAGTACAGACAAAAGTGTTGTTTTCGTTCCGATCTCCTACAACAGATCGATCTTTTCAAGGGGTTAATTGACTACAATGAAAATTAGTAAAGTCATACCGACTTCGACTTATTCTAATTTCAGTCAATCTGTCAGTGAGGAAACAGCCATATTTTGTTTTAATGCGGAAATTAGTTCTGGTTTTTGGCAGTTAAAACTAAAATCCTTCCTAAAAAACAGTGGCTGAAGTTACCTCTTCGTAATAGAGGGGCGGAAAGAGAAAGCCAACCCTCCACAAAAAACTGCCAAGCCTTTCTGTTGATTGGAGGACAAAAGCATATCAGGGCAAGCACGGTTTTTGCCCCAATCCGCTTTTCCCAGACGGCCTGATTATTATATTTTGCCAAAAAATGAGTAGGCAGGCTCTACATCTGTGGCAAGATGAACGTTTCGAGCCAGTGTAGTTAAGCTTTTGTTAGAATAAAAAATTTCCTTACTGGTTCCTCTTCCGATTCGCTCCAGCCACCAGTTCGTTGTTTGTCTAGAGAGTTAAGACGCACCCATGCCAACAGTTACTACCGAAACTAATAATACTACCAACCAAAAATTCACGGCAGATATGGTTCGTACCTATCTGCGTGAGATTGGACGAGTCCCCTTGCTCACCCGCGAACAAGAGATAGTCTACGGTAAGCAGGTGCAGCAAATGATGTCTTTGCTGGAAGCGAAGGACGATTTGGCGACCAGTCTCAAGCGGGAACCGACGCAACAAGAGTGGGCCGATCGCACCGAGATGACCGAAGATGGTCTTCGGGAAGCCATCCGACGGGGACAACGGGCCAAACAAAAGATGATCGAGGCGAATTTACGCTTAGTAGTAGCGATCGCGAAAAAATACCAGAAGCGCAATCTAGAATTTTTGGATTTAATCCAAGAAGGTACTCTGGGATTAGAACGCGGTGTAGAAAAATTCGATCCCATGCGGGGTTACAAGTTTTCTACCTATGCTTATTGGTGGATTCGCCAAGCGATCACCCGCGCGATCGCTCAACAAGGTCGAGCCATTCGGTTACCGATCCACATCACCGAAAAACTCAATAAAATTAAGAAAGTACAGCGAGAACTGGCGCAGCAACTCGGTCGCAGCGCTACTCCCGCCGAAATCGCCCAAGCCTTAGAACTCGATACCAGCCAGATTCGGGAATATTTGACGATCGCTCGTCAGCCGATTTCTCTGGACGTGCGAGTAGGGGATAACCAAGACACCGAATTATCCGACCTGCTGGAAGACGAAGGCCCATCTCCGGAGCATTACATCACCCAAGAGTCCCTCCGCAATGACTTAGATGAACTCTTGGAACAACTGACCCCGCAGCAACGACAAGTGCTGACCCTGCGTTTTGGATTGGCAGATGGAAATGCCCTTTCCTTAGCTAAAGTAGGCGAACAGCTTAACCTCAGCCGGGAGCGCGTCCGTCAACTAGAACGTCAAGCCCTCGATCAATTGCGGCGTCATCGTGCTAATGTTCGAGAATATCTGGCTAGTTAAGCCCAAGCTAATTAATCTCGTGGGATGGGTAGCACCTTCTGGCTACTCGTCCCAAATTTTTTTGCAGTTAAGTTAAGTAAGCAGGAAGTTCTCAAGGAAGAAGATTTTACCTAAGTTTACTTTTAGTTAAATACTTCTGTTTATTGCGCTTAATTACTTAATACTGAATTGTTAGAAATTATCTAAACAGAAAAATATTTGCATCTGCTATTGGGTATAGGCTCTCGACAATAGATTAATAAAGCCTAATTTCAAGTTAAATTATTTATACAAATTAAAAAAAAATTGTCTATTTGGCTCTTCTTAAAAATCAATATATAAACTTTTGTAACATAATCAGAAATTTCAACTCTCATCAGTGAATCCACTTATCAGTGGAGAGTTACACTATTAATGTGAGGAGTAAAAATATTGTGATTATCAAAATAATGCCTGTCAGGGTTGAGAGGACAATATCGATCGGTGAGTATTCCTTAACCAGCAGCAACCAAAGAAGTACATACCCTAATCTACTTCCACAAGCTGTGATTCGGAACACAACAGGTTCGCCATTCGAGACAAATAAGCGGTCTAAGTTTTTAGCTAAATTTCAATTAAACGATATTTCATATTTAGTTTAAACTCGTCAGGGAAAATCTGCTGTGATTAACTCTATAACTCATAAACTTTTCCAACGGCTTCAACGCCCAACCCATCGGCAAGTCCCACTTGCTGCGTTATTGGCGGTAGTTAGTCTCTCCAGTGGCAATGCTAACGCAGTAATTAAAAATCTGCCAGCAGTCACATCTATCGCCGATCGGCATCAGCCTGCTCTAACCGCAGAGGTACGTTTATCAGACGCATCTAGTAATAGTAACAACAGAATTACTTCAGCCAAACAATTGTCTGATGGAGTTTACCTCTATGGTCAATCATCAAAACCAGAAGAAATTGGCCAGGAGTATATGGTTTTTGAGGTGCGAGATGGTGGCGTAGTCGGTGCTTTTTATATGCCTCATTCAGAGTTTAATTGCTTTCGAGGTACTCTGGAGGCGCAGCAACTAAAGGTTACGTTTGCTAATCCTTCTGGCGATGATATAGCTGAAGGCGGATCGAATCAAACAGAGCAGTTTCAACCTTTAGCCGCAGCTACTCCTTCTTCTAGCAATCAAAATAATTTTGAGGCGGTTTCTTTCCCATTTGCTGTTAAGTTACAAAATTATCACCAGATTGCTAGGGTAAGCGACAACGACCAACGCATTTTGGGTATGTGTAAGGTTAACCAAAATTAAACATCGGGATGTGGTTTTTTAGTTTCTGGTTTAGTACTCGATACCTGGTTGCGCTTTCACTCCTTGTTCGCGGAATGGATGTTTCACTAAAGTCATTTCCGTTACTAAGTCAGCTTGTTCTATAAGGTCTGGGGGCGCACCTCTGCCAGTTAAAATTACATGGGAATCTTCAGGCTTTTCTGCTAGTCCTGCTAAAACTTGCTCTACGTTTAGATATCCTAATTTGAGAGCGACATTGATTTCGTCAAGCAATACCAGTTTAAACTCTCGATCGTGGATAAAGGTTAACGCTTTTTGCCAAGCTTGCTGCGCTTTTTGGACATCTCGTTGTTTGTCTTGCGTTTCCCAAGTGAAGCCTTCTCCCATTGCATGAAATTCTAAGAGGTCTTCCCATCGACTGAAGGCTGCTTTTTCGGCGGGTTCCCAAGCTCCTTTAATGAATTGTACGATCGCAACTCGGTATCCGTGACCGAGCGATCGCAATACCATCCCCAATGCAGCAGTGGTTTTTCCTTTTCCGTTCCCCGTGTGAACGACGATCAAACCTTTTTCTTTCGTGCGTTCCGCCAGTCGTTGTGCTTGCACTTCCTTGCGTCGCTGCATCTTCCGCTTGTATTGGTCGGATGTTTCGGCTAAAGTGCTTTTATCCGGAGTATCGGTGGTTTCTCGATCGCTATCAGTTTTCATCAAATAAGAAAGAAAAAACAATGGCAACAAGTTTTTGGATTGCTTGAGATTGCTGCAAAGACAACCATCCTAGCAATTGACCGAGATATATTATCCTACATATACTGGATGTAGTCGTAAGCTCGATCGGCGATCTCTTCCAGCCTAGCCATATCTCCTTGGTAATTTTTGTTGATCGACTTAGCTTTTTCTTTTAAACGCTTAGGAACGTATCCTAAATCTACAGGTAATCCGTGTGCTAAGAAAAATTCTGCCAGTTGGTCGGAATGAATGTAAATTCCTTCCCGATGAAGGTGCTGCAAAATCTCTTTAAAAGTCGGCCATTTTTCTTTGCTAGAGTTATTTTTCATCGACTCGATCGCACGATAGCGATTGTCTGTAAAGTGAGTTAGATAATTATAAAGAGTTTTCTTCCCATAGTACAGAGCGTGGACGTAAATTTGCCAAGTACCAAATCAGGCATTTAATCAAAAGATGGCCAACTTGCGGAAAAATATTATTTTAGGTTGTATCCTCTTTCAATATATTTAGGAACAACTCAATGACTGCTGATATCCATTTGATTCAAACTACCATAAACCCAGTCATTAATTCTTACAAAACATCTTCCGAATGGCTAGAATATTTTCAATTTAATCGTCAACATCTTTTATCAATATCTTGGGAATCTTCTCACCGTCTTAATGATATAGAAAAAAACAATATCTCTAACTCTATCCGCAGCTTTCAATTAGGGGAAAGTTCTGAAGGCACGAATTTATTAAAAGCGGCCCGTGCTTATGCGGCTGTCTCTGGAGATACGGTTTATGTAGAGGCTTTAAAGCTTTTTATTGCCGAAGAACAGCGGCACGCCGCTGATTTAGGTCGCTTTATGAAACAGCAGGGAATTGCTCTAGCCAAGCGACATTGGACGGATAGTATATTTCGCAAACTGCGAAAGTTAGCCAATTTAGAGTTGGCCATTGTAGTGCTGTTGACAGCAGAAATAATTGCTTTAGTGTATTATGATGCTTTGGGAAAAGCAACGCGATCGCTAATTTTAAAGCAAATTTGTCAACAAATTCTCCATGACGAAAATCATCACGTTTGCTTTCAATCCCAACAGTTGGGTAAACTGCGCCAGTATCGCTCAAAATGGCAATTAGGTTGTCTTGAATTATTCCACCGTTCATTTTTTGGTGCTACTTTATTACTAGTTTGGTTCGATCACAAAAAGGTTTTTCGTGCTGGGAGTTATACTTTGATGAGTTTCTTTCAATCAGCTTGGAGGGAGTTCGATCGGGCGATCGCCATTATGTAGTGGCTAATTTGAGTCTTTTTTTTACCACAGATGTCCACAGATAAACACAGATGAACACAGATGTTAACCTAAAATTTTTTTGGGGATATTAATATATTGATGGGAAATGCTTTAAGAATTGAAAATGGTAAATAACAGAATTTCAGTTATTGAGGCTGACATTACTCAACAGCAAGTAGAGGCTATTGTCAACGCTGCTAATAGTTCTTTGTTAGGTGGCGGTGGTGTTGATGGGGCGATTCACCGTGCAGCCGGATCTCAATTATTGGAAGAATGTAAAAAACTGAACGGTTGTCAAACAGGAGATGCTAAGATTACCAGGGGCTACAAACTACCAGCTAAATGGGTTATCCATACAGTTGGCCCAGTTTGGCGAGGTGGCAATAATGGGGAGGATGAGTTGTTAGCCAGTTGTTATCGTCGATGTATGGAATTGGCAGAACAGCACGATATCCATACAATTGCTTTCCCAGCCATTAGTACTGGGGCGTATGGTTTCCCAATGGAAAGAGCCACCAAAATTGCTGTTAGGGAAATCAGCGATTTTATGAAGATAAATTCTTCAGTTGAGCAAGTAATATTCGTTTGTTTTAGCAAAAAATCATTGGATTCTTACTTGCAGGTGATGAAAGAAATCTGTGAAAGGGAATAGAAAATAGTGATGAATATTTAGGGAAGCAGGATAATTTTAAATTTTAGATTGCAGATAGCAAATTGATTAAAAAATTGGCAATCTAAAATTTGTAATTTTCCTCTTCTCTCTTCCCTAGTTCCTAATCCCTAGCCCCTAGTTGTTTGAGAGTGCAAAAATGTCAAAAAAATCCGGTCGTAAAATCGCTCCTTCCCCGATGCCAAAAGATATTGGCGTGGTAGATTTAATCGATAATTATTTTACGGCTTATAATTCGGCGCGGTTGCGGGAAATCTGTCACTTACTCAGTCGGGAAGTTTTTCAGGAAGGCGTGACGGTGGGAGTCAGCCTTTCCGGTGCGATGACGCCTGCTGGGATGGGGGTAGCTGCTTTAGCGCCGCTAATTCGGAATGGCTTTATTGATTGGATGATCAGTACTGGTGCAAATCTTTACCATGATATGCACTTTGGCTTGGGTTTTGAACTTTATTCGGGCAGCCCGTTTGTCGATGATATCAAGTTGCGGGAAGAGGGTACGATCCGCATTTACGATATCACTTTTGGTTATGACGTGCTGCTGGAAACCGATGCTTTTATCCGCAAAATCCTTCAAGCAGAAGAGTTTCAGAAGCGGATGGGAACGGCAGAGTTTCATTACCTGCTGGGTAAGTACGTGCGGGAAGTGGAAAAACAGTTGGGAATCAAACATTCTTCCCTGTTAGCTACTGCTTATGAGTGCGGCGTTCCCATTTATACCTCTTCTCCGGGAGATAGTTCGATCGGGATGAATGTGGCGGCGATGGCGTTGGAAGGTTCCCAGTTAATCGTCGATCCGATGATAGATGTAAATGAAACCGCTGCGATCGCATATTGCGCTCGTGAATCTGGTACATCTGAACAAGAAGGGAAGAGTGCGGCGGTAATTATCGGTGGCGGTAGTCCGAAAAACTTCCTACTGCAAACTCAACCCCAATTACATGAAGTGTTGGGATTAGAAGAACGAGGACATGATTACTTCGTGCAAGTTACTGATGCACGTCCCGATACTGGCGGTTTGTCTGGCGCTACACCCAGCGAAGCAGTTAGCTGGGGGAAAATCGATCCCGAAGAGTTACCAAGTACGATCGTCTGTTATGCAGATAGTACGATCGCTGTGCCCATCATAACTGCCTACGCAATGAATCAGTGCCAACCTCGGCAACTAAAACGATTGTACGATCGCCGAGCCGAAATGATGGAAAAACTGATCGCCGATTTCAACAAAGCAAAAACCAAGTCACCGGAAGAAATTCCCACCGCCGTAGCAGAAGAAGCAGAAAAAGAAGTGACTACTTCTCCTACTGGTAGATTGATGTCTCAATAATTCATTGTAATTTTTTTGTTGAGTTCCCCTTGTGGAAACAGGGGGATTTTTTTTACCTTTTTCAAAGAATCCCCTAGAGTTTGACATCCTTCAAGATAGGGACAATAAGCATAATATCCATCTTCATCTTTTTCGATGATAGTGCTGACTTTGTAGTGCATAATAGTAATTTCCTATCGCTCTAAATTTTAGCGATCGCATCTAACAAGCGATTCTAATTTCTACTGTTATCTTAAAATAAGAAAATCATATTTTATCTTCCTAGCTATGCTGCAACAGCGTCCGGCAATTCCCCAGACAGAACCGCCTCTCCCTGCTAAGGAGACGCTGCCGACGATGTACGATTTGCCAAGTGAAAATCCGGAGGAACCTGGTTTGCCTGACGAGTTTCATAGTTTGCAACCGCAGTTGCTTTCTCGCACCCTACGGTTGACAGATTATCCGCCCTCGCGCATCTTTGCCGGCTCCGATCTAAACTTGTACTACGATGTGAAAAATCCCCTCTGGTACAAGCGTCCCGACTGGTTTCTCGTCTTGGATGTACCGCGTCTCTACGAAGGTACCGATTTGCGTTCTAGTTACGTGATTTGGCAAGAAGGTGTGAGTCCATTTTTAGTGGTGGAACTACTATCACCAGGAACAGAAAAAGAAGATTTGGGAGAATTAGCGCTAATAGAAGAGGAGAATACTTCGGAAGTTCGTAGCACTCCGGAAAGTAACGGAAAACCAATTAGAGAAATACCGCCGAAAAAATGGGATGTTTACGAGCGAATTTTGCGAGTACCTTATTATGTTGTATTCAGTCGCTATAGCGATCGCCTACGGGGATTTAAACTAGATGGTGGACGCTACCGAGAGCAAACTATCGATGCTGAAAATCCTCAGTTTTGGATTCCCGAATTAAAATTGGGATTGGGAATTTGGCAAGGAGAATTTGAAGGCATTAGCCGTCGTTGGTTACGTTGGTATGACGGAGAGGGAAATTGGTTACAGACAGATGCGGAACGAGAACGACAAAAGCGACTGGAATTAGCTGTTAAGTTAAAATCGCTTTCTCCCGAACAGCTAGCAGCTTTAGGAATTAACGTTGAGGATTTGGAATAGCTGAAGGGGAGAAAATAATCAGTAAAACTCTTACTCAGTAAGCGATTGACCGATTGTTTTCTCTTTTTTAGTATTTTGGGCATTTTTGAGGGTGATATCACTGAAAGTAAGAAAGTAGCAATAATTTTTGATTTGCTCTATTGATATAAATTTCTCTTTATATTGCCTTTGGAACTAATTTTATTCTAGGGGCATCTGAGCGAAATGTTCTTGCAGTAGGCGATGAATAAATCGATAGCGTCCACCAACTCGTTGCAAAATCATTCGTTCTGTTGCGTAGTTGAGAAAACGGGCATAGTTCCAGGGAGTATGACCGTTCGACCAAAGAATAAAGCGCAAAACAAAGTGTTGAATACACGCAATAGCAGGATTTAAACTAATAACTAATATTCCAAAGTTAGTAATTATATCTATGACTTCTATGTTGCCAACACCAGATGATATAAAAAAAATGTTGCTTAACAAGTTCTTTCCAGCATTTTCCTCTTTTCCTTCGCGCCTAAGTGCTACGCGAACGCGATTCAAATTCCTTCTTCCCCCCACGGCTAGAACACCTGCCCATCCCTGACCAGTTAAACTAACCATGTCTCCATCTTTACCGAAGACATGATCGTACTCGTCGCCTTACTTGCTTTTTATCTCGCCTGGAACCTGGGAGCCAACGATGTCGCCAACTCGATGGGAACCTCGGTAGGTTCTAAAGCCGTTACTTTGCGGCAAGCACTGATCATCGCTGGTATCTTAGAGTTCACGGGTGCTGTTTTATTTGGCGGTGAAGTTTCTGAAACCCTCGCAACTGAGATAGTTCACCCTCAGCTGTTTGCTTCCGATCCGCAAGTTTTACTAATCGGTATGGTATCGGTATTGATAGCCTGTGGTTTGTGGTTGCAAATTGCTACTAGTTTTGGGCTTCCGGTTTCCTCTTCTCATGCTACGGTAGGTGCGATCGCGGGATTTAGTTGGATTGCGGCGGGAGTTGGTGCGGTAGACTGGTCATCGATCGGCATCATCACGATCGGTTGGGTATTAACTCCGATTGTGAGTGGCAGCATAGCCGCCTTATTCTACAGTGCGATCAAGCGCTGGATTCTCGATCAACCAAATCCCATCGCCCAACTGAGGGAATGGATACCCTGGTTGAGTGCAGCTTTGTTGGGAGTATTCGGGGTGATAGTGCTTCCCACTCTTACCAAACCGGTACAAGTATTTTTAATCAACCAGTGGGGAATTAATATTCCCGCCCATGATATCTCTCTGGCAACAGGTGCGATCGCAGCAGTCGGGATTAGTTTAGTAAATTGGCGACAACTGGAGCGCAGGGAACAGCGGGAAAGCGCAAGAGCGCAAGAGCAAGAGAGTGAGAGAGCACAAGCAAGAATTCACCCTGCTGCCTTCCCCCTGCCCCCTGCCTCTTCCAGAGTAGAGCGTCAATTAGGGAAATTCCAAATACTGAGTGCTTGCTTTGTGGCGTTTGCTCACGGTTCCAATGATGTGGGAAATGCGATCGCGCCTTTAGCTGTCATATCATATATTCGTCAGACGCAAAGCGTTCCTTTAGGTGACTTCCACGTTCCCTTGTGGATTTTAGTAATTGGCGGGTTGGGAATTGTCGGTGGTTTAGCAGTTTGGGGTAAAAACGTCATTACCACCGTTGGCGAAAATATCATTTCCCTCAAACCCAGTGGTGGATTTTCCGCCGAACTCGCCACCGCTACAACTGTTTTACTCGCTTCTCGACTCGGTTTACCCGTTTCCACCTCTCATGCTTTGGTAGGCGGCGTCGTTGGTATTGGTTTAGTGCAGAACTGGCGTTCCATTCGTCTTACCACAATTAGAGGCATTGCAGCTGCATGGTCGATCACCATTCCCATCACTGCCGGCTTGAGCGCTATTATCTTTGTGGTTGCCCGTCTGGTTCTATCTCGGTTATAGTGACCGACAGGGAGTAATCTGCGATCGCAATTGCCTAAATAGGTAATGCTACTAAATAGACAGGCAAAATTTTAAGGTGTGTCGCACAAACCTTGAAATTTGCCGTTTTAAAAAGGGAGTGTCAAATCGTCAACTATTAAAACAGGAAATTACCTATCTGAAATAAGTATCAAAAAATTTTGCTCGATCTTGTTCTTGTAAGTTAAAACAGAACAAACTAGATATTGATTTTCGCAAAATTATTCTAAATTTAATTAATAAAACTTGATAAATTTTAAAAAAACCAATTTTTTCAGCTATTTATCTACAATTGGGAGCTACATTTGACAAAATACTTAGGAACACCCTAAAAAAAGCAACTTCAACTTCCAAAGTAAGTTATTTTATCGCCAATTGGCACGAGGTTAAAAGCTAATGGGGCAAATGGAAAACCACATGGGAACGCAGGGTGAAAACCCTCAAGGAGCGGAAAACGCCCTCAGAGCGTTAACGGAGCAGCTGCAAAGTCTAAAAGAGAATTTGGTCGCCCAGTTAAATGAGGAGGTCACCCAACTACAATCGGAGAAATCCAGTTTATCAAGCGAGATCGAACAATTGCGATCGCAGTATCAACAACTGCAATCTCAGCAACAAGTTCAGCAACTCGCCCAATTACTGGCAGGACACTTGCAAGATCAATTGCGGCAGCAACTCAACTCCTCTGGAACTGGGGTTTCCCAGCTTCCCAATAACTATAACGAGAAAGTCTACGGTGTTCTGTCATCTCTGGATTCCACTATCAGTACTACTCTAAAAACCCTCCAACAAGATATCAGCAGCTACCAAAGCGCCCTTTCCCAACAGCTGGGACGGATGCACAGCCTAGAACAACAAGGAGAAGCCATTTTAGAGGCGCTAGTCAGCCGCATAAAAGTACAACTACAGCAAAGTATTCAAACTTCCCCTAGCGGTGGGCCGGCTTTAGGGCCGGGACGTTCTATATCAGACCAACCAAGAATTTCACCTACAGTCCCCAGCGTCAAACCATCACCAGAACCGCCTACTGCACCCCCAACACCACCTCTCCAGGGCAGTAACTTCATGACAGGGGTGGTGCTAATTCTGATTTCTTCTCTGATGTTTTCCTTGCAAAACGTAGTAGTCAGAGTAATTTTAAGAGAGCAATCCATCTTTAGCTTGTTCAAATTGGGAGGATTCATTTCTGCTAGCGCTGGCAACTCCCTGTTAATTTTGGCTATGCGAATGCTATTCGTTGCACCGCTAATGGCTTTTGTGATAGCACCTTGGCGATATCCAAATACGTGGCGAGATATCAAACAATTAGGAAACCCTTCTCAGCGTGCTAGGTTGTTGAGCGTTGTGGGTAGCGGTTTCTTTTTGTTTCTATCTCAATTTTTCATCTATATCGCTTTGGGAAATATCCCTACAGGTGTCGCTACCACCATCTTCTTTATTTATCCCACCGTTACTATTCTGTTAGCTTGGGCAATCTTTCGAGATAAACCGACTTTCCTGCTTGCCTTAGCCACTATTTCTATCTACATCGGAGGTTACCTGACTATTCCCTCTGCTAACTTTGCCGCTAGAGCAGGTACTAATATTGGTTTGGGAGCTCTTACCGCAGCAATTTCAGGGATAGCTTTTGCAGTTTACGTAATTCTGATCAAAGTTAGTAAAATGCACCCCATTCCTTTTAGTGTGGTGAATTTTTCTACTATCTTGTGCTTGTCCGTATTCGTTCTGCTGTTTGGCAACACTGTACCGTGGTTAGCGTTTAAGGTATCCCCAGAAATGTGGCCAGCACTCTGGGTAAGCGCTGTAGTGTTAACATTTACCAGTTTGGTGGGCTATCTACTCAACAATATTGGCGTACCTATGATGGGCCCCGCATTAGCCTCGGTAGTAGGAGCAAGTGGCCCTGCATTAACCGCAGTGTTAGCTTTGTTGATTATTAATGAACAGTTGAATGTCTTGCAAATACTCGGCGTTGTGTTGGTAACCGTCTGGGTACTTGGCATTAGTGTAGAAAATTTGAAGCCAAAAGCACCACCTAAATCTGCTACCAAATAGCTGGAAGGTTTAGCCGAATTTAGGAAATTCATAAAAACAAAATCAACCAGGAGGACTGAGTGAGTTATTTTCAGTCCTTCTTTTTTTTCGAGCGATGGATTGTTTCAACCTTTTATATCAAATCCGCTGCAATTACCCCCGTTATTTTGGGGGAAATGGGGAAAGGGGGGTACTATACCCGGACTTGGTATTACAGCACTTCTTAGGTGAGTGATAAGCTTGCATCGCATCTAATTTGTATATTTCCGAGTGTCGAGGAAAACTGTCAATCCCTCTCCCCATCCCCCCATCCCCCCATCTCCCCATCAAGCTCAATATCAAAATTAAATGCGTAGCAGCTTATCATATCCGGTTGCATATATTGTGTGGAAGGGCGGGTTTTGACAAAAAATTGTTTGTTTGTCACCAGGATTGTGCGCTAAACCCGTCCCTACTATACACAACCGATGCTACCGGACACGATATTAGGTACATAGAAACTCGTTTGATCGAATAAACCGGGTTTCTGGCAATGCAATTTATTGATAATGACTAAAAATTGTTATTTTTACGAAAAAATTTGCATTGTTGGCTTGGATTGATCGGAAAAGGGTTTTCTAGACCTAGCACAAGACCTAAAACCATCTAAACTGCAACCTATTTATAAAGTTTTGTAAATAACGTTGACGAGGCTATTAGAGTTGGCTTTAATAGTTTCAGAGGCTAACGGAGGCATCCGGAACGCCAAAGGTAAATATCTACTACTTTCACACGATCGGTTTTACAGGAATCACCAGACATGGCTACTACCAACTCCCTCAAGACTAACGCAGGCTTTGGACAAATGCTTTCCAAAACTTATTTATTCGGTATTCTAACTGCTACTACCTTTGGGTTGCTTCCGCTTCCCGCCGAAGCAAATCCCTGTTGCCGACCAGCCGGTGGCGATAATGCCGTAATTCAGACCAGCAACCAGCAAGCTACCGTGACGGGTTCCAAAAACCGCATTCGCCAAAATGCTTCTCAGTCAAGTAACTCTCAATTTCGCTCCGGTGGAGGCAACCAAGGTATCGTGCAAGACCAATCTCAATCTGCCGACAGTAGCGGTCACGGGAACCGAGTAAACCAAAATGTTCGCCAAAGTAACAGCGGCCAAAATAATCCGAATTACAATCGTCGTTCCGGTTATCGCCCAATTCCTCGCGCTACTTGTAACAACACTTGTAAGGGATTTTAGTTACTACCTTTTTTGATTTTGCCAGTAATTCAGTAGGGGAAGAAGAAAGCAAAGCTGTTGGCGTTCCCAAACAAATGCTTTTTCTTCTTCCTAACTTATACAGTTACTTATCAGCAAAAAAAAATGAAAAAAAAATACCTAATTACTCTGTTATTTACTGCCACTTTTGGTATATTTCCCTTTCCCGCACAGGGTCAGTATTATGATAGCGGTGGCGAGCGGGCAGTTTCTCAGCAAGGTTCCCAAAGCGCTACAGTAAACGGTAGTAACAATAATGTGAAAAAACATATTAATGTAGTTAATATTAACCGCTTTGGCAGGGGAGGTAGGCGCGATATAAGAAGGGGAAATCGAGGAATTATACAAAGTCAAAATCAGGGAGTCGATGTCAGGGGCGATCGCAATTCCGTTCGTCAAGCTGGCCAGCAATTTAACCGAGATCGAAATAATTCCGGTTATGTAGATTTATCTATTTAGAATATTTGCTGTTTATCGTTAGTTTTCTTAGGAAATAACCATGAAGCTTTCTTGGCTAAAATACGGGTTTTTATCTGCTTCGGCGGTAATTGTTTGTGCTAGCTTTACTAATAATTCTGCTTCTGCACAGTGCGTACAATTCGATCAAGGTATTCAAGTTTCTATTAGCGGTTCTGGCCCTGCAAGACGCAGTAATAACGTGGATATGCGAAGCGAAGGGTCTTGTACTGGTAACTCTGTCGTCACTACTGGCCAACAAATTCATGTCGGGCCGGGTAGGGCTGTCCAAGAAAGAAATGTTCGTCAAACTATTCGGGGTAATAGAAACAACGGCATTGGTGGAGGCCAAACAGTGCAAATTCGCGTTAATCCTACTATTGATGTATATAATGCTGCCGATCGCTACAGAAATCTACGCCGTCAATAAACTAATTTTTAACTAGCAACCTGCTAGAATAAATATTAGTTGTAAATCAACAATCTCTCGCAAAAACAATCGAGCGATCGACCAAATATTTACCCATTGATTAATTAAGAAATGAGTAATTTTGGCGGTCGCTTTTTCTTAATTAAGGAGCTTAATATGAAACGATTAATTTTAAGTTTAACCAGTACTTTTTTTGCTTTTTTTACGACATACAATCATAGCGCGATCGCCCAATTCAATGGGAACAAAACGCTCGATGTAAATCAAACCAGTTTTTTTATTAATTCTCCCCAATTGCTAAGTTTTAATAATTCATACGAAATGGAAAAGCCAGAATTATTAAAAAATAGCAAAAATTTCAGCAAAGCCAGAATTAATTCTTTAAATAGAATTCGGAGAAGAACCTATGTCAATAATTACTCTATAAAAAAACCTAGTTATTTTAATAGAAGTTTATCTTACCAAACACAAGAGACTAGCGTAATTAACCTGGATTACTATAATCTCAAACAACCTCATAATTTAGTAATCAGTTCTCATGCTCGATTAAATGGAGAAATTAGTTTAAATGGTAGAGTAATTAAAACGATTAGAGGCAATCGAGTAGCAATCAACTTATCAAATTGCCTTTCTAGAGGTAGAAACACCTTAGAGATTGAGGGAAACTACAGACCTGTTAGTTCTTCCGTACAAGTGGAGTTTTCTGCACCCGGTATGGTGGTATCCCAATCAACGGGAGGAAGCGGTACGATCGCGCAAACTTTAATTATTGATGTACGTTAAGCTTCAGGGGGCGACAATGGGGCTGAAAGGCTGTTGAATCAACGTTTCTGGCTGTTTACCCTCCCGGACAAATTCAGCTTATTGACAGATTTATTGATAATGAGTAGGCTGACTTTGAGCTTCAAGTGGCTTTAATACGTTCCGCCGTCCCTAAATAGGCTCAAAGTCAGCCTATATTTTAAAGAGGGTACAAAAGCTGAAACTATTGCCCTTTATAGGTTATAGCTCCCTTGTCGCCCCCTGAAGCGTTAAGCTGCTCTTTGGATAAAAAGCTCTGAAAATGAATGGTAGACTCATTTAAGCTCTGTAGTGGTTTGGCGATCGGATCTGATGACATTTTGCTGACTTAGCATTCGAGAACTGTGTAAATGCTTGCCACTACCGTAGAGATTATCGATCGAAAGGTCTCTACAAAAAAGTTTACTGGTTTGGGCAATTATTAAAACTTTCCTCAAGAATATATAGCGATCCTAAATCAATTGCGAACAACTAAACCCCTCCCAATCCTCCCCTTACCAAGGGGAGGGCTAGGGTACTTAAATAGGATCGCTATATAGATTTTTCTCATTTAATTGCTGATTTCGTCTAATATTTACCTTGATAAATATAGAAAAATAAATGTTATATACAGCAAATTAAAATCTCTAAGACAAATTTTGTTGATAAGTTTCTCTAGGTAAAATTTTGGTTTTTCAAGCATTTTAGTTGTTTGTGTTGCATATTCATTGCCATTGTAGTATTAAATATTATTAAGTTTATTTTTCTATAAGGATGAATGCTATATATGTAAAAGAGACGGTTAAATGAGAATTATTTTTAGCAAGCACCCCGTGATTGCCAAAATAAAAAGTGTTACTTTAAATACGAAATGCCTGATGGGATAGTAAGGTGTTGATTGTAAAAAAACGGTAATTTACAGACAATCAAATAACGACATTTAACCAGAACAATCTTGGTTTTATATCCTATCAGTCAATATAGGAGAATCTCTATGGAATGTCATAAATGTATTAACAACTGCGCTAAAGGTAAAAAAGGTAAAGAAAATGGCTTTTTAAGATTGTTGAATAAAAAACAAGCCTCGCGAAATGTTAAACTACAGGCTATTCCCCAGATTGCGTTAGTAGGTACGCCTAACGTAGGGAAGAGCGTACTATTTAATGCTCTCACCGGTACATACGTGACGGTTTCTAACTATCCGGGTACGACGGTGGAAGTGTCGCGAGGAGAAACGCGGATTGACGATCGCATTTTCAAGGTAGTCGATACGCCGGGAATGTATTCTCTGTTACCAATCACCGAAGAAGAAAAAGTAGCGAGAGATTTGTTGCTAAGCGAACCTGTAGATTTGGTAATTCACGTGATGGATGCCAAAAATTTAGGTCGAATGCTACCTTTGACATTCCAATTAATTGAAGCAGATTTACCCGTGTTATTGGCAGTCAACATGATGGATGAAGCGGGACAATTGGGAATTGAAATTAATCGCGAACATCTAGAAAAGGAATTAAGTATACCAGTAGTGACGATGGCAGCAGCAATGAATATTGGTATCAACGCTCTCAAAGAAAGAATCTCTGCATATGTTAAATCAACTTGTTTATCCCCAACCTATTGAAATAGCGATCGCTAAAATAGAATCTCTATTTTCCCTCGATTACGAACGATATTTATCTAAAAATTACCATCTTTCTAAGCGCAGTCTTGCTTTACTGCTGTTGCAAAAAGACCCCGATTTTTGGGCAGAAGTGCAGCGCAACGAGCAGCAATATAGGGAAATTGAAGCAGCAATAAGGTTGCCCAAACTGAAAAATATTTTGATTAAAACTTGGGTGAGGATGAAATGGTATTTCCTAGAAATAATACCGATATTTATTTGGGCATCAGTTTTTATTTGGATTGGGCGTCTCACTGGTTTATTTGATGCGATTATTAGGGCGATCGAACCGATTACTTTAGCGTTAGGATTGCCGAAAGAAGCTGCACTTATATTTTTATATGGTTTCTTCCGCAGAGATTACGGAGCAGCTGGACTTTTCGATATGCAGCAAGAGGGTATTTTTAACGGCAATCAATTATTGGTAGCAGCCGTTGTCTTGACTCTATTCTTACCCTGCATCGCCCAATTGCAAATGATGTTGAAAGAACGAGGAGCTAAAACTACTATTGCCATTACAGCATTTATTTTCCCATTTGCTTTTCTAGTGGGATACTTAATGAACTTACTGTTAACCTTGTTAGGAGTTAATACTTAAATGATTGCACTTGCTTCTGCGAAAAATGGAGAATGCGGCACCGTTGCGGCACTGAAAACTGAAGATGAAGCCGTTATCCGCAAATTAATGGCAATGGGCGTAATTCCAGGGATTTCTATTACTTTGGAACAGCGGTTTCCCTCTTATATTATTAAGGTTGGTAGAACTCGCGCTGCTTTAGATCGAGAAACCGCACAAAGTATTTTTGTTAAGATGTCTGGGAGTTAGAAGAAATCAGGAGTCAGAATTTAGTAGGTTGGGTTTCGTATCCTCAACCCAACATTAACAATTTTTCAAACAATTAAAGAAAATCCAGTTAATCCCAATATCCCCGAAATATAAGTTCGTAATGAGGACTTCAGTTCTCAAAAAGGACGAAAGTCCTTACTACAAACTAGAGATCCCCGACTTATTAAAGAAATCGGGGATCTTTCCACATATTCTTTTTTCCCCCCGCTCCCCCGCTCCCCTGCTCTTGTCCCCTTGCCCCAAATAATAAGCTATCGTATAAACAGAGGGAATCACCTTGTTTAGGCTCCGGGAGTCGATCGAACAAACTAGGTTATTCCCGGATAAACTCTGAAAATGTCGGTAAGCCTCTGTTTGGATGGGTTTATTTAACTTTATAATTTTTGTAAACTGTTTCAGAGCTTACTTTTGCCAAGGTGCATAGCATTTGAGGTGTTTTGTCGTTAGAGAGGCGATTTACTGATGTTTTCGCGTCAATTTTTAATCCAGATGGCGCACGATCGCGAACTGTCCCCAGAGCAGGAGGAAGTCTTCTTGCTGCGGTTTGCAGAAAATATGGAATACGAGGAAATCGCCCAAAAGCTGCAAACCTCCGAAGGTGCTTGCCTCAAACGCATGGGCCAAGTTTACAACAAATTTGGCATCGACGGCTTTACCAGGGGGAAAGAAAACCGTTTGCGAATTTATCTGCACAGTCAAGTGCAGCGTTCCGGAGATTTAGTCGAAAGTGGGAGAGTAGGAGAGCGAGAAAGATTATCGGAAGAATTTTCACCGCGTCCCCCAGTCTCCGCGTCCCCGCGTCCTTTTCCTCCCTCATCTCCCCTTTCTTCCTCTGTTACTAATCAGAAAATTTTCATCTCATATCGATCGCAAAATCCAGATCAAAATCTTGCCCACCAATTATCAGAAGCATTAAAAGCGGCTGGACATCAAATATTCATGGCTCAAGAGAGCATTTTACAAGCCGAAAATTGGCCGCAACGCATCGATGCCGAATTAAAGCAGTGCGATTATTTTCTGTTGTTACTATCTCCTCAATCTGCCTTCAGCGATTTGCTAATTGAGGAAATCCAACGAGTAAAAGAATTAAATTCTCTTTCCGATAATAAGCCAGCTATTTTAGTAATTAGAGTTGATTTTCCCCTCAACTCACCCCTCAGTTACGACTTATGCAGGCATTTACATGGAGTTCCCCAACGAGAATGGCGACAAGACGCTGATACGCCAGTTATCTTGCAAGAAATTCTCACATTACTAACAACAAATCCCACCGAAGAAGCTAATCTAACCTCATTTCACCCTTATCCTTGCCAATTACCAGTAACTTATGAAAACGGAGACGGTCGCCCCTTACCAGTCGCCGCACCCGAATTACCGGAAGGTCAAGTAGATTTAGCTTCCTCCTTTTATATAGAGCGACCCCCCATCGAATCTCGCTGTTACGAAATGATTTTGCAACCAGGTGCTTTAATTCGCATCAAAGCACCCCGACAAATGGGCAAAACATCTTTAATGGCGAGAGTGTTAAACTATGCTGCCAGTCACGGGTGTCAAACAGTTAGTTTAAGTTTTCAAATTGCCGAAAAATCGATTTTCAGCAACTTAGAACAATTCTTAAAATGGTTTTCTGCTTACATCGGTTTGGAGTTACGGCTACCCAATCGGTTAAGCGATTATTGGGATGATATTTTTGGCAGCAAAGTCAACTGCAAAGCTTACTTTGAAAGGTATTTGTTGCCCGAAATCGATCGACCGCTAGTTTTAGCGTTGGATGAAGTCGATCGCGTTTTTCATCACCCAGAAATTGCCGATGACTTTTTCGGGTTGTTGCGAACTTGGCACGAAGAATCGAAGAAAAAGGAGATTTGGAAAAAACTGCGGTTGATCGTCGTTCATTCTACAGAAGTGTACATTCCTCTAGATATCAATCAATCCCCTTTCAACGTTGGTTTGCCGATCGATTTACCAGAATTCACCGCCGTACAAGTCCAAGAAATAGCACGACGTTATGGATTGAATTGGCAAACTTCTCAGGTAGAACAACTGATGAATATGGTAGGAGGACATCCATTTTTAATCCGGTTGGCTTTTTATCATATTGCTCGTCAAGATATTACTCTCGAACAACTTTTAGAAACTGCTCCTACAGAAGCCGGACTTTACAGCGACCATTTGCGTCGTCACTTATGGAACCTACAACAACATCCACAATTAGCAGCAGCAATCAAAGAAGTTGTTTCTACATCTAACCCCGTCCGTTTAGAAGCAGTTATCGCTTTTAAATTACACAGTATGGGATTGGTACATCTCCAAGGTAATGATGTGAAACCACGTTGTCATTTATATCGTCAATATTTCCAAGAGCGCTTGGCAAGTGGTGGATGAAAATAACACGAACGTTTTACGCAGTAACTTTATTATTAGTAACTTTTTTAGTAAGTAATTTAGCGGTAGAAACTGCTGAAGCACTTACTAAAAACCGATTAGTTAACTATGACTTTTCTCAAGTGACAGCTAAATCTAAACAATCGAGAAAATCTTGTTCAATTAGCGGACGATTATTTGGCTCTGGTATGCAAAGGAATCGTTCTTACTATGTTGTACCTTCCGATCCGGATAGCGATGAACCACTCTCAAAAATGGCACGGGTTGATGCTTCTAATCCTTCTTATCGTTTGTCATCTCTGCCAGTCGGTCGTTATGTTTTGCGAGTTTTCCGCAACGAATCTGGTTCCCAGCTTCCCGTGAAAACTTTTCCCCGTCAAAGAGAGGTTAATTGTACAAGTAGTGGCATTACTAACGTAGATTTTGAAGTCGAGTAATACTACTTAAACTAATATCAAATCTTCCTAGTTAATTAACAAATGACTAATGACTAATAAAAAATAACAAATGGCAAACATTTATCAAGTCGGGGGAAGTCTACCACCGAATGCTCCCACTTATGTAAAACGACAAGCAGATGATGATTTTTATGCTGGTTTAAAAGCTGGCGAATTTTGTTACGTCTTGACATCCCGACAAATGGGTAAGTCTAGCTTGCAGCTACGCACTATGCAAAGGTTACAAGCAGAGGGAATTGCTTGTGCTGCGATCGATCTTTCGGAAATCGGGAACTGGGACGTTACTCAAAATCAGTGGTATGCAGGGGTAGTTTACTCGATCGTTAATAGTTTTAACTTATTTGACCAAATTGATTTAAGGAATTGGTGGAGAGAACGCGAGTTTCTTTCTCCCGTGCAGCGTTTGAGCGAATTTATCGAGAAAGTATTATTAGTTGAAGTTAATCAAAATATTGCGATTTTCGTAGATGAAATAGATAGCGTTCTGAGTTTAAATTTTCCGATCGATGACTTTTTTGCTTTTATTCGATCGTGCTATAATAAACGAGCCGAAAGACCGGAATACAATCGCCTTACTTTTGCTCTTCTGGGAGTTGCCACCCCATCAGATTTAATCCAAGATAAAAATCGCACTCCTTTTAATATTGGTAAAGCAATTCAACTCAAAGGATTTCAGTTAAATGAAGCTGAACCTTTAGCATTTGGATTAGCAGAAAAAATTGATAATTCTCAATTAATACTCAAAGAAGTATTAGCGTGGACGAGCGGACAACCTTTTTTAACTCAAAAACTTTGTCACTTAATTTTACAACAATCACCTACGTTCGTAGTGAGGACTTCAGTCCTCAACTCACCCAACGATCGAATTGCTGAGTTAGTAGAAAAAATCGTGCGATCGCAAATCATCGACAACTGGGAAGCCACCGACGAGCCCAAACACCTCAAAACAATTCGCGATCGTCTTTTAAGAAACGTCCAACGCACGGGCAAACTATTAGGATTATATCAACAAATTTTACAAAAAGGCGCAATCTTAGCAGATAATAGCTCCGAACAAACCGAACTGCAACTATCCGGCTTAGTAATCAAACGAAAAGGTAAAATAATAGTCAATAATCCAATTTATGCCGCTGTTTTTAACCAAAATTGGGTAGATAGTGTTTTATCAAATCTCCGACCTTACGCCGAATCATTAACAGCTTGGCTAGCATCAGATTGCGAAGACGAATCGAGATTGTTGCGAGGAAAAGCCTTACAAGACGCCTTAGAATGGGCAACCGATCGCAGTTTAAACGAACTAGATTATCAATTTTTAACAGCTAGTCAAGAATTAGAACGCAAACAAGTAGAATTAGCATTAGAAACCGAAAAAAAAGCCAATCAAATCTTAGCAGAAGCCCAACGAAAAGCCAATCGAACTATTAAAAGAGGCGTTGCTATCCTAACCATACTATCAACAATCACAGCCACAGCAACTTTTCAAGCCGCTACCACCATTAGACAAGAATGGTTAGGGCTAAAACTAGAGTGGAGAGGGATGAATGCGTTGAGAATGTTTGAAGCTCAAACAGGAGAAGAAATCAGAGCCTTACTATCAGCCATGCAAGCAGCCCAAGATTTAAAAAAGATGGTTAAAACCCAGCGCAACCCCCCAGAATATCCAGCCATCAGTCCTTTACTAGCTTTACAAACTATCCTCGATAAAATCCACGAACGCAATCAATTAAAAAGCCACCAAGGGCAAGTTTGGAACGTCAATTTCAGCCCTGATGGAAAACGTATCGTTACCACAGGAGAGGACAACACGGTTAAATTTTGGAATCGTTCCGGAAAATTATTAACAACATTAAATAGCCATCAAGGAGAAGTAAAAAGCGTTAGTTTTAGCCCTGATGGACAACGAATTGCTACTGCTGGCGTAGATGGTAAAATCCAAATTTTGAATCAATTTGGCAAACCTTTAATTCAACCATTTAAAGGGCATAAAAGTAAAATTAATAGCATTAGTTTTAGTCCTGATGGGCATCGAATTGCTACCACTGGTGCAGATAAAAAAGTAAAATTTTGGAATCAAGCTGGTAAGCAGTTAGCTGAATTTAAAATCCAGCAAAGTGAAGTGAGAACTCTCAGTTTTACTCCCGATGGAAAGCGAATTGCTACTGCTGGTGTAGATGGTACAGTGCAACTTTGGAATTTAGCAGGAAAATTGCAACATAAATTTAATAGTAACCCAGGCGGAGTTTGGAGTTTAAACTTCAGCCCTGATGGACAACGCATCGTTACGACTGGTGCTGATGGTATGGTAAGAATTTGGAATCAAATTGGCAAGCAATTAGCTCAATTTAATACCAATCAAGGCGGCGTTTGGAGCGTTAGTTTTAGCCCCGACGGACAGCGCATTGCCACCACTGGCGCAGATGGTACGGTGCGGCTTTGGAATCAATCAGGACAGCAATTGGATAAATTTAATTCCCATCAAGGGGAAGTTTTAAGCGTTAGTTTTAATCCCAAAGGAAAAAGTAAAGATGGACAACGCATTGCTACCGCTGGAGATGATGGAACGGTGCGACTAGCAGATTTATGGTATTTACCAGTATCCCGTTCCGTAGCGCGAGGTAAGCAAGTTTTTATTAAAAATAGACAATTTTGGCGGGCTAGCTTAAGCCCCAATGGAAAGTATATTGCCACGGCTGATTCTAACGGGATAGTGCGAATTTGGCATCAGTCAGGACAACAATTAATTTCTCAATTTAAAGCTCATCAAAGCTGGGTATTGAGCGTTAGTTTTAGCCGGGATGGAGAACGAATTGCCACATCTGGCGATGATGGAATAGTACGAATTTGGCATCAATCGGGACAGTTATTAGCGGAATTTCAAAGCCAACAAGGACAAGTCAGAAGTATGAATTTTAGTCCTGATCGCAAGCGCATTGTTACTGCTGGAGATGACGGAACGGTAAAACTTTGGAATGAATTTGGCAACCCTTTAAATTTAAATTTTCAAGCCCACGAAAGTAGAGTTTGGAACGTAATTTTCAGTCCTAATGGCAAACAAATTGCCACATCAGGAGACGATAGTATAGTAAAAATTTGGCATACATCCGGACAACTTATTACTCAATTCAATACCGTACAAGGAGAGGTAAGAAGTATGAGTTTTAGCCCCGATGGAAAACGCCTCGCTACGGCTGGGGCAGATGGTACGGTCAAACTTTGGGTGAGACTGGATCAACCGTCGGGAAAATTGTTATTAGCCAAATTTAAGGCGCAGACTGGTGATATTTTTAGCGTTAGTTTTAGCGCTGATGGTAATAGTTTAGCTACAGCTGGTTCTGATAATACGATTAGAATATGGCGGGTAGAAGAATTAGATGAATTGTTGGATAGGGGATGTGAGTGGTTAAAAGATTATTTGATGACTCATCGGGAAGTAAGGGAAAAGTTAAAGGTGTGTGATATGGGTAAAAATATTAAGTAGGGTGTGTACCACATCAAATAAATCAGGTTTAATCATTTGGTAACCCTAAATCTGGCAATCCTTTGACAATTTTAACTGTTTCTAAACTAACCGTAATCACCTGTTTAATTAATCGCACGATATATTCTTCATCATCCAGTCGATTGGGATCGTTTGTAATCCCGCTACGCTTATCTGTAGTAACTTGATATTGATCAATAATCCAATCTAACGCCGAACGGGTGCCTAAGCGATATTCAAATACTTCTGGCGGAATACCTGCTAAGGTGAGAAAGTCGTTATATTTGATTTGAGTTTTATCTTTGTCAAGGCGCATTTTTTCCACGCGCCAATCAATCGGTAAATCTTTATTTTCGATATGTTTGAGGGGATATTCTGGTTGTTGTTCGTAGTTAACGTGAATTTCTGCCAGTCGTTTTCCGGCTGTGACGAAAGGATGAAATTCTGGCGCGAAGGGAATGCGGGGAAGTTCTCTTTTTAAGTTAGCTGCGTAACGTTCTCGGTAGTGGGGATGATGGAGAACTGCATAAGTATAATGGAAAATATCCCATTTGGTAATTGTGGGATTTTGGTAATGGTTAAGAAATTTTTCTAATGCCCAATCTGTGATATTTTCTTTGCGGTTTGTTCCGTCTTCGTTGTAAGTGTAGAATGGGAAGCATTGAGTTTTTTCAAGCGTATCTAAGCAAGGAATTATATTTACTACAATAGCTTGAATAGGCTTATTACTTCCTATCCCACTTACACAAATTATCTGATTTTCTGCTTCAGTTTTAGAATTGGGAAATATAGACGGAAATACATAAACTTCTTCATTTAAAATTTTGTCAAAAAATAAAAATAATTGATTAAAAGGGCGGTATAGAGAAGATCGGATTTTGCTTGGGGAGAATTCGGCTAATTTTCCTCTTTGCAAATCTAGTTTTAAATCTCGACTCCAACTTATTTGCGTATCATCATAGCTAACAAAGTTATCTACTTTAACTGAGTAGTCTTTTCTATGAGTCCATTTAATTACCTGCTCGTTATAATTATTAATGATTTTTTTTATATTAACTGAAAGTTCATCGTATTTAAAATTATATGCCCAAACATCGCGAGAAGTTGCTACGCCTCGACTGTAGATTTTAAACAAACAATCAGTAACTTGTCCCTGCGCTGATTTTGTTTCCTTACTTCCTAATGCAATAAAAGTTTCAAATTCACTCTCTAAACCTTCAGTTAACCAAGTATAATTTTTATCAGGCTTAATGTCTTGCCAATCTACATTACCAATATGCTCCAGCTTTTCTAAATAATCTAACTTTTCTTCTTTCCGCCAAAACTCATCCATCCGAGCATAATAGATGTGCGCTTTTCTCATAATCAAAACTTCAGACTACAAAAATCATTATTTATAAACATCTCCTCTTGACCCAATTGTGTAAATTTCAATTTCAGATGAGTCAAAATCGACTAAAAAAACAATTCTGATATTACCAATACGCAGTCTATAAAAGCCTTCCCAATCTCCTTTCATCTTTTTAATGTCAAGTTCAGTAAAGGGAATAATTCCTTGTTCTTCAACAAAAATCAGGAGTTAATTTATTTTCTCCCTAATTCTAGCAGTATCTTCAATATCTGCCTTTTCTAAGAACTTAACCGCGTTCTTACGAAATTTTATGCCCATGTTTCACCCACTCTGTCATATCAACCAATTCTTCATCTTCATAATCTGATGGGGAACCAAACATTTCATTTATTTCTGCTTGTTCTTCATCACTGACTGATGGTATTAAAGCTTGACAGAGTAAAAGTCTTTCTTCTCGCAAAACTTCTCGGACACTCTCTTTAATTAAAGCTTTAAGTTCTTGAGCTTCCATTTATACTACTTATTTTTTGAACTAGCTTGGTTTTCAGAATTATCTTAACACACCCACGTCCCTGAATACTCAACATCTTATAAACTCTATTTGGGTATAATAAATTTTTGCTTCGATCGTAAATCTTCTTCAGCAATCACTCGCAGCGCTAAAGCTTGGACATTAGCAATTGCTTCTTTCTGAGTTAAACCATATACCAAAACACCAGGTATTTCTAAAATTTCTGCAATCCAACGACCATCATCTTCTTGTTCAGTTTCGATCGTGAAGTGAGTAGATATTGAACTTTGCATTAGATCACCTCTATGAAGAAGTAAACTTGTTCTAGGTTTAAGGCTATTTGCATTTTCTCTAGTTTTTCGACATTTCTTAATTTAAATTATATCGACTCCGCACGCTTTTTGACTAAAATATTAATACTCACACCTACTTGAATCCCAAACACATTATGAGTTGTCCCTGACAGCTTGGGATTTTTTCTCACATTACCACCCAAATCAAACACATAAATTTTATCAAAATCTTTTTCTAGTTCTTGCCTCATCCCATCAAAAGCTATTTGCTCAATAAAGCTGTTATTAGTGACAAAAGCTACAATTCCTTCTTCAGAAATTCGATCGCTCGCCCACCGAATTGCCTTCACATAAGGATCGGAAAGAGCATTTTTATTAGTTGCTTTTGATGCTTTGGCGTAAGTCGCAGAAACAATATCATCGATTCCCGTTTTATCTTTACTGGTATATCGACGATTTTTATTATTATCATTTTCGTTTAACTGTCCTACATTATAAGGAGGATTACCGATAATAACAAAAATATTCGTCGCTCTTTGCTTTTCTACCCGCTTCATGTTAGCAGGACTGAATAAATCTAATTGTTGAACGGCTTGATCTTCAAACGTATCAACCAAACAAATTCCTTCAAAAGTTTTATATTCCCCAACCTGTTCAAAATATTCATGCTCAATGTTCATCGCCGCAATATAATAAGGTAACAACATCACCTCATTACAATGCAATTCATGTTCGTACTTATAAGGTAAAGCCGATTTTTGGATATTGACGATTTCTCGCATTACCCGAATGATAAAATTACCCGTCCCCACAAACGGATCGAGAATATGAACGCCTTTATCAACTAAGGATTTTCCAAAATCTTTTTGCAAAATCTCCTCAACGCTTCTCACCATAAAATTAACAATCGGTTGAGGAGTATAAACAATGCCGTGAGTGTCGGCAACTTTTACCGAAAAGCCTTGGAAGAATCGCTCGTAAATTCGATTGAGAAAATCCTGTTTTTGTCCATAATCATCAATAGTGGCGGCAGTTTCTTCAATTGCACCATAAAAGCGATCGAGCTTATTTAAAAAATGACTCCGACTAAAATATTTAGAAGTTAAAGCATTAATTACTTTTTCAATTTCTACGGCAATAATATTACGTTGAGCAAAATCAGGATTATTAAACACGCTGCGAAAAATTCGCTCGGTTAATAAATGCTGAATTAACATTTCCTCAACTGCTGCTTCGGAAAGGTTTGGATTGATTGATTGACGGCAAAGCAACAAAAAATCAGCAAACGCATCAATAAACTTTTTATTTTTCTTTTCTTGATCGCGAATTAATTCTAACAAGGCGGTGGCGTGTTCCTTAACGCGAATTCCAAATTCTTCAACCGCCCTTTCCCATTGTTCTATTGCTGGGGGTCGATATTCAAACAACTGGCGAACTACATCTACCAAAGCTTGCGGTTTAGTGATGTCTTCATCCATCACCAGCTTGCCATCTTGGTAGAGAATTGCGCGATCGGGCCGTTGAAAAATGATATTATCTTTAGGATAACCAACCGCAAACTTTTTCTGAATTTCCTTTTTTAAATCATCTTTACTATCCTTAGCTTCCCAATAAGCACGCGCCAAATTATAGTCATCCACCAATGCCCCATCAATCCGCACCGGCTGCTTTTTCGGGCGTTTATAAGTCCATTCAGCTATCAGCGTCCATTTAAACTGTTTGCCACAAGACTCAAGCAATTGTTGAAAAGCCAACTTCACAGCAGTCTCATGCTGTACCCCTAACTTAGCATACTGATCTAAAGCTTCGTAGTAAGCTTTCACAGGTTTATTAGTTGGCTTAAGATTGAGATTCCCCATATAAAATCTTCAGTTTGTAGTAAGGACTTCAGTCCTTTATTTCTCAAATAATGAGGACTGAAGTCCTCACTACGAACTTCAAATTAGGAAATCTTCCGTAGCGGTGACATCACCTAAAGTTATCTGAGTACTGAACTCTTCGCCATGTTTGCCATCCAGTTCTACTTGAATTACTTTATCAGCACTTCTAGCGCTGACTTCCTGCAAAATATCGCCATCTTTGGAAAGTAAACTCAGTTGAAGATTTTCCGGCAAATAAATTTCATGGTTAGTACTATGCAGTTGCAAAAGAATGCCGATTTTTTCTTCTGCTTGCTTAATTATCGCGATTAAGGCAACATCGCGACCATCTAACCGGATTTCCAAATCGATGAATTTACCGCGTTTAATGCCAGCAGTTTTCAATAATAAAGCTGTATTTTGATTCTCTACGTTCAAAATTTCTTCGATGCGTTGCCAATCAGTCTCAAAAATATTTTGCAACCACTGTCGTAGATGTACGCGCTTATCCTCCGCCCAGTTTTCCAGCCAATTTCCTTCTACACCCTCTACATAAATATCAACGTGATCGATGCCAAAACACAGTCTGTCGTTTTGTAATTGTTGGGCTGCTTGTAAAGCCTGCCATAATTTTTCTAAACGGTCGGCGGTTGAAGTTGGGCTGATTGTACTCATTTGTGATTACTGTCAGAATCTATGCTGAAAAAAAGGATTATTTAAAAATGCGATCGCTAAAAACTGAACTTCAAGTACTTGGCCTCTGGCAAATGATTGCTATTATGCAAAATCAAATTGACTAACTGAATCACGAACTCCTCTCTAGCAGGATTGTAACTAACAAAAATTCCTCGTTCTATTTCCCATTCTTGGAGAGTATTTTTCCAATGTTCGTACTTTTGATTGGAAAATTCATCTGCTATGCTAGTGACCTGAACGCATAGGGGTTTACCTGTATGACTGCTGACGATTACATCCGTAGCCATTGAAAAATCAGCAACGTAGCGCTGGATAACAGAGCCTTCGCGACTTTTTATTTCATGAGCAATAGATCTGATCAGAGCAGCATCTTCTTGATTAAACTCTCCCGATCTTAACTTTTGTTTCCAAATGTAAAATTTTAAATCTTGTTCGTTAAACCATTTCGGAAAGAGATATTCATACCAATACCTTACGGTGGGGGTAAGCTGTTTGAAAAAAAATTCTTTTTCTTCCTCAGTTACTACTTTCAGTTGAAGCCAAAATTCAGCATCTCTGATTAACTCCAGCAAAAAGCTCATTAAAAATTTTTTTTGGGTCAGGGAACCAGGTTTGATATCTTTAATCCAACGCCAAACTTGTTCTAATCTGGTTGCTAAGGCAGGCTCTAGCATTGATGCTATACGCACCAGATCTCTCAATTTAGGGGAGATTTCTTTTGCTTGCAAACGATAACCCACCGTAGATGTTAGCGATTCTCCTGGTATTTGTCTTATATTTTACCTTTTTTTAGTTCTGTTTTAGCTTTGAGTTTCTCGCCTAGTTCTGCGTTGTCGTCTCATACCCTCTCGATGTTCTTGTAAAGAAACTACTTCTGCTTCGTTACTTTCTCTGGCTACGCGAATTAATAAAGCCGATGCTAACAAACTAGCAATCATCGAATTACCTCCATAGCTAAACAGAGGTAAAGGCAAACCCGTTGTTGGTAAAGCACCTGTGGCTACCCCAATATTCATCAACGATTGCCCTACCATTAAAATCATTACACCGATCGCTACCAATCGATAAACCGTTTTTTCGGCTTTCAATGCCACAACCAATGCCACAGTTCCGTAAGCCAATAGCAACAAAAGTAGCAAAACTCCACCGATAAAGCCGAATTCTTCCGCGAATACCGCAAAAATAAAATCCGTATACTGAATCGGTAGGTAAAATAACTTTTGCTGAGATAAGCCGAACCCAGAACCCCAAGTTCCTCCAGAACCTATGGCTAGCAAGCTTTGCACTAACTGGTATCCGTTACCCATCGGATCGGCCCAAGGATTCAAAAAAGACATCACCCGCAATCGTTGATATTCCTTCACGCTAATACTTAAAGTAGCAACTAACACCCCAGCGAGTGCCGTTCCTCCCAATTGAATATAAGGCAAGCCTGCCCCCAAAGCAATCAACCAAATGGTGATTCCACAAAATGCCGTTGTACTCAAATTAGGTTGCAGCAAAATTCCCAACAATGTTAGGCCGAAAATTCCCAGCCAAGTTAAGCGAGATTTCCATTTTAAACGTTCCCATTGGCCAAATATTCTCGCACTTTGCAATACCAAAAAAGGTTTGATTAATTCAGAAGGTTGCAGGGGCATCGGGCCTAATGCTATCCATCGACTAGCCCCATTGGTAGTAGTTCCCAGTCCCGGAATTAAAGTAATAAAAATTAATGCTAAAAATAACAGTAGAAACCAGTGAGCCATCCCCAAAATATAACGTAGGGAAGAGTTGACCACTAGATTAAATACCACCAGACCGATCAAAATAGAAATGATTTGTCGTTTAACGTAATACAGGCCATCTTCATAATAGGCATCACCGACTGGATAAGAAGCAGAAAACAGTACCACTAATCCTACAAACAGCCATACAAATGTTATCCATCTTAATAATCGGGCTTCTGGTGACCATTCTTGTACTGTCTTATCAAAAAAAGGTATTAGTTGGCTTAGATTCACGGCGGAATGGGTAGTGGGTAGTGGTTACTGGGTAGTGGGTAGTCTCACATCTTGCACCATTCTCAACAAGACCTGAAAAACCGGGTTGCTTTACGAGAAATATAGGCTTTCCAGTTTAGCGATTTGTCAGAAACTAAGGTGATATGCCAGGTGCAAGATCTGAGTAGTGGGATTATTTTGGTTTTCCTACTAGCTATTAGTTATTAATACAAGTTGCTAGTTATTAATTTTGGCAGATTTTCCAGGCGGTAGGGTATGTCTGATTCCTAAATTTGAGAAATAATTATACTAATTTTGTCATTAGTAAAGCATCCTACTTCATCTAACTAGCAAATTGAGTTATTACCCTCTTATGAAAATCAATAACATATAACTATCGCCATCCTATTTAAGTTATCACCCCATCCTAGCCCTCCCCTTACCAAGGGGAGGGTTGGGATGGGTCTAGTTGTTCGCAATTGATTTAGGATTGCTATCTTATTCATTTCGATTAAACTCCTTGGTCTTCAGAAGGCGTATTTTCTGGGGAAGGAGGAGTGTCTGTGGGAGTCGGATTGTCAGGTGTAGGAGAATCTGTTGCATCAGGAGGGGTATTTGGTGTTTCGGTCACAGTGGGGGAAGGAGTTGGTGTTTCGGTCACAGTGGGAGAAGGAGTTGGTGTTTCGGTCACAGTGGGAGAAGGAACTACTGTTTCTGTGGGTGTAGGAGAGGGAGTTGGTTCCGGTGGGGGGGGAGGCGCGGGGTTTTCGGCGGTGAGGTTAATTCGGTAATCAAGTGATTTCGATGCTTTGGAAGTAACGACAAATTCATAGAAACCTTTGGAAGGAAGAGTACCCGACCAACTTCTTTTGGCAGAATCTTCTAAGAATGCTTTTTGGTTGCTGTTGGGGGGATAAACGGAGAAGAGGATGTTCGGATCGGCTTGTAAGTTGACGTTCATTTGTTGTCCGGCAGCAAGATTAGCAATAAATGCTTTTCCTTCTCCTGGTGGGAGAGTGCCTTTTACTTCATCGCCGATCGCACCCGCAGGAAAGACAATTCTTTGTAAGGCACTACCGTTCTGTACGGCTTTTACTTTCCGATCGACGATCGCGTACCAAACTTGACCGATCGGCTTTTCGATAAATTTTTTGTTCCGTTGTTCGGGAAAACGATAAAAGAATTCCGCATCCGCTAGATCGTACAAAGCGCGACTGCTGAGATATCGTTTGTTTACTTCTGCTTTCCAACGACTGAGATCGCCATCGCCGTAACCTCCCAAACGACGACGAGTTTCGTTACTTAAAAAGGCTAATTTGTCAAGCCACTGACGCCCGATTTCATCCCACTGTTTGCGTAATTGTTCGTCTTTCGGATCGCTGCTGAGAGAGCGATTTTTTAAACTGGGATTTCTCTGCCAAAATAATTCGTTGACCAAGCTAGCGTAAAAATTGTAATCAATTCCCAGAGATTCTCTTTTATCCTTTAAAGCTTGTTTGCGATCGCGTTCTTCCTTGGAAAATTGGGGCGCTGGTGGCGGTTCGGGATTTTGCGTACCGGGTTCTTCCGTTGGTTGAGGCGTCGGTTTTCGATTCGATGATTTGCCGATAATTTGATTGCCGAATACCCAGCCAACACCTCCAGCTAGTAAAACTAACACGGAGATCAGGGCTACTTTACCCAAAAAATTATTTGAATGGGAATTCGATCGAATATTCGGTTGACTGTTACTAGCAGCTGGAGTTGTAGCAGGGGTATGATGCGATCGACTTCCTCCGGGAGACACTGCTAAAGTAGCGTGGGCAGTAGTCGGAGATGCGGGAGTGGGAATCACCGGCGGTTGCGTTGGCGACGGGGGAGAACTCGGCGGTTGCGTTGGCGCGATATTATTTGCGATCGGTGGAGTCAAAGCTTGAATCACTTCGCGGGCCGATTGATAGCGATCGCCCGGTCGATAAGCCAACATTTTATCTAACACCTGACTCAAAGTTAAACTCAAACTAACTTCGCGCCGCCAATTCCAAATCATGTTATGGGGATCGATTAATTGTTGCGGTTCTTTCCCAGTCAACAACACCAACACCGTCGCCGCCAAAGCATACAAATCGCTGTGAGGATACGCCACCCCTACCTGCATTTGTTCGTTCGGCGCATAACCGATTTTTCCCAAACGAGTTGCCAAAGAAGGATGCGGATCGCCGCTGGCTTGAGTAAATTGAGATTCCGCATTTGCCGACACTTGCTTCACGCCGCCAAAGTCGATCAGTACGGGTAAGTAATCCGCATTTCGCAAAATAACGTTATCCGGCGAGATATCCCGGTGAACTACTCCCAACGAGTGGATGTACTCCAAAACCGGCAGAAGTTGCAGCATCAACTGAGTAACTTCTACCTCATTAAATCGCTGTCCTTGGCGTTTGCGCGTTTCCAGCAAAGCCCGATAAGTTTGCCCTTCTACGTAATCTTGGACTAATAATAGATAGCCTTGGTCTTCCTGTTTTACCCGCAATAATTCCCGAAACCTGGGAATTTGAGGATGTTGCAGCTTGTAGAGAACGCCTGCTTCCCTCTCAAACAGTTCTGCGGCTTTTTGCATGGCGTAAGTACCTTGCACTTGCGGGGCAAACTCTTTCAAAACGCAGAGCTCCCGAAAGCGGTTGGTATCTTCCGACAAATAAGTGCGCCCGAAACCACCATGTCCGAGTTGCTGCAAAATATGATAGCGATCGCCCAGTACCGCCCCTGGATAAATACCTTTACCCGCATTGCCAACCGATCGGTCTAGCTTCTCGCCACACTGTTGACAATACACGTTACTGGCAGCGTTTTCGTGTCCCTTACTGCAAAATACAGGCGTCATACAAATTCGGAATTGGGGATTGATATTCTACAGCTATCCGTTCCAGATTAACTCACTCAGGTTATAGTGTAATTCTCCTTTGTTGCCAGTTTGCCAAATGGCTGGCGCGATCGGATTCGAGATTGTTGATTTAACTTCACCTGAAAATAGCCAGTTCCTAACACTACATCTTGTTCGGTCAACCTCTTCATCAGCAATTCACTGTGTTAGATCGTTTAGGCAAATGTTTGGGACAGATGAGTAGGGGCGGGTTTAGCCCAAAAGTTCGTATTTTCATTATTCAGATTTAAATTAAAACCCACCCATCCCTACGCGATCGCCACTACCAACATAGATTTTAATCTTTTCCCTTACTTAAGATAGGTTCAGGAATCACAGCCGATCGCTATTTATTAAATTAAGCAACGTATCTCCTTGGTTAGCTGCCAATGAAACCTTTATTCCCCAATTTATAATTTCCCAAATTAATTAAATTTTCCCCATGCCTCTGCGAGAGAAGTTATCAATAACTACTACCGTTTCGGCTTTGATTTTACTTGCTAATATCCCCAAAGCTGAAGCAGCTTCTTTTTATTCCGTGACCGAGTTACCCTTCCAACCTTCCGATCTCAATAATATCGGTCAAATAGTCGGCGAACATTATTTATGGCATCAGGGCAATCTCACCGATTTACGAAATCTTCCAGGTACTAGCACCGATCTGTTACAAGCTAAAGCCATTAATAATCACGGCGTTATCGTTGGCACTTTATATTTTGAATCTTATAAAGAACAAGCTTTTAGATCCGCAAGCAGCACCGATCCCCGAACCTACTTCTGGCTTAAGTTTATTGAGTTTGGCGACTTTGAGTATCATCATGTTACCTAAATCTCCACAAAACCGCCAAAAAAACAGATAATACTAGTTTCCAAAATGTTTGTTAAATATCCCCGATCTCACCATCTCTTTATTTGAAAAATGGTATAATTTAATATTTAAATCGAAAATCCTGTAGCTGTCTATCAACAGTTATTCCAATGGCATTAACACCTTCCACTATGTTGGAGTTAGGGACACCAGCACCCGCATTTCAGCTACCAGATACGGTATCTGGTAAAACCATATCCCTAGCTACTTTTGCGGAAAAGAAAGCTTTGCTAGTGATGTTCATTTGCCAACATTGCCCTTTCGTGAAGCACGTTCAGAATGAATTGGCGCAACTAGGGAAAGATTACGAAGCCAAAAGTGTTGGTATCGTAGCAATTAGCGCTAACGATATTGCCAACTATCCGAATGATGCACCGGATAAACTACAAGCTATGGCTATTGAGTTGGGTTTTACTTTTCCCTTCTGCTACGATGAAAGCCAAGAAACTGCCAAAGCATACAAAGCTGCTTGTACGCCAGACTTTTTCCTCTTCGATGCTAATCGGCAATTAGCGTATCGGGGTCAGTTAGATGATAGCCGTCCTAGTAATGGAATTCCCGTAACGGGTAAAGATTTGCGTAGCGCGATCGACGCTATTTTAGCAGATGAGCCAGTTACCGAAAAGCAAAAACCTAGTATAGGTTGCAATATCAAGTGGAAGCCGGGAAATCAACCAACCTAGTTTCTCTAAATATCAATTTCCCAAAGCTTCTATAGAAATAAAGAGGGGTGAAGAGGAGAAATACCACTTCACTCAAGTGCTGTTAAATTTATTATTTTTGTAGGAGGTAAGAGAAATATTAGTCGCACCAAAGCAAGTAAATTGGTAAAAAAATTACTCTTGAAGTTCGGAAAACTCAATACTTTTAATAATCGATCGGCAAATTTTAAATAGCACAATTGTTTAAAAAATAAATTTAGCTCATTTCTTTCATTTACATCATCTTTTAAAAAGAACTAAACAACCATGAAATCTCAGCATATTTTGATATTTGTATTAATCGCATTAGGAGCAATTATTGGCTCTACATTGGCTACTATTTCTTACCTGAACAACAGAGAAGTTAAGCCGAATTCTCAAGGCACTTTGCCTGTTGTGCCTCATAATTCTTCTGTCGAAATTACTTCTCTTAGTTTGGTAAGTTCTACACCCAGTGAGAAAAATTTGCCCTCGAACCCAAAAGCCAATGATTTTTTACAAGGTGATGGCAATTAAAAATTAGCGGACAGAGCCAATCGCTAAGCAACTTGGATTGGCTTCTGTAGCTACCTTTTTTGACATTTCTTATCATTCTCAATAAGACCTGAAAAACTGGGATTCTTCACTAAAAATATAGGCTTTCAAGTTTAGCTATTGGCAAAAAACTAAGGTGAGAAGCCAGTGGCAAGATGTGAATTTTTGGAATTGCGCGTTGTTGAATCGAGTTCCTGGATTGAGAGAACAGATGCCGGGAAGTGCGATTCCCACTTCTGAGATTTAATTTGGTGCGATGGTGAGGTTTCATGATAAAAAAGTGGTGTGAGGCTAAGAAAAAAGCGATCGCTCTCAAACAGGGTGCATCTCGCGATCGCTTGGTTAAGGTCTGATTTACGTACAAAACCTGAAAAGAAGGCACTTTTCTAACTAGTAAAAGGCTGGGATTACTTCTGTTGGCAATAAGTATTGATCTGTTTAACTAACTCCCGATCTTTCATTCGCGCCTGTTGCAAAAAATTCAAAGCCGATTTAATAATTACTGCATCTTGTGTCTGGATCGCCGCTGCTAGACTTCGGAAAGATTTACTAATTTCTGTATAAAGAGTTACAAAATTCGATTGCAGATATAGCAGTCGATCGTTGTTCACTTCTACAGCTTGCAGTGCTGAGGTCACTTGGTCTAGTTGAGATGCCGATCGGATCAGGGCAGAAGGCGTACCCGCTTTGGCAGTTTTGGTAGCAACATCTGCTTGATTGATCAGTTTGTTAAGCTTATTACACTGCGTAACTTTGCTTTCTCCACAACTAGCAACTAGCAACGCGATCGAGACCGTAGCGGAAAACAAAATTCTATGTCTACCAAAAGAGTAAGTCACGGTATTAGGACTTGGAATGGTGATTCTCTGTTTGTTGGGACATCAGAATTCGTAAAGTATCCGCAATATAGTTCAATCGTTCTAAAGATTGGTCTTGATTTTCCGCTAAAGTTTGCACTGCATTACTGAGCGCCACGATCTGATAACCTTGTTGTTGAACTTGTTGAGCTTGCTGATTCAACCGAGCGGTCAGTGCATCGATTTGTTCTGCCAGACGATCGACCGTCTCGCTGGTGGCGATGACCGCTTCTGCCATCTGTTCAACAATGGACTCCAAACGACTATTTTTAACTTCCACTCCTCACAACCTTTTTCTATACTTACAGCTTTCGCTACTGGCTTAATCTGGCGTCAGTGTACTAACTCTAAAGGTTAGTTGCCAACACTTTCTTAGTTCAAACTACAGATAGATAAACGCTGCCAGCATCCCTCTATCCATAGAAATAGTAAATTCCACGGAACAACTTCATAGAAACTTTACATAAAAGCCTGGGATCGCGAAAATCGATGAAGATTTCACAAAACAAGGCATTGAAGTGTTCCAGTTCGGGAACGCAAACTATATGATTTGAATCAAATATCAGTAGTTTTACGGTTGTCTTAACTTAGGAACTCGTAATGGTGACCCATCAAGTTATCTCGACAAGGATTCTTCCTTCCGCATTATCTACAACCCTATCCTTCCCAGTGCATCAACACCCATCTACAAAATCGGCTTTTAAGCGTTTGTTAGATATTGCAGGGAGTATAGTCGGGTTGTTTATTCTGGCAATTTTGTTCGTACCGATCGCGATCGCCATCAAACTGGATAGCCCAGGGCCAATATTATACAGCCAATATCGTTGTGGACTGGGAGGAAAACCCTTTAAGATCCGCAAGTTTCGTTCAATGGTTACCAATGCTGACGCCTTAAAATCACAAATTAAAAATGAAGCGAAAGGGCTGATTTTTAAGAACGAAAACGATCCCCGCGTTACCAGAGTTGGTCGTTTCTTACGCAAAACCAGCTTAGATGAAATCCCTCAATTCTGGAACGTACTAGTAGGAGAAATGAGTTTAGTTGGCACAAGACCACCTACATTTGATGAAGTCGTTCACTACAGCGAGCATCACTGGCGCAGATTGCACGTTAAACCAGGTTTAACCGGTGAATGGCAAGTTAACGGTCGTTCTTCCGTCAAGGATTTTGAAGATATTGTTTTGCTAGACCTGCGTTACCAAAATTTGTGGAACCCCTTATACGATCTCGCTTTAATTATCAAAACCATCCAAGTAGTTTTCACAAGGACTGGCGCTTGCTAATTACTAATTAGGGATAGGGCATCAATCATCAATTAGAAACCTTTTTCTTACCCCTATCCCCTTTAGTAATTTAAAATTTAAACCTAAAAAAATTATCAAGTTTTAAGAAAAGAATCCAGAATTCAGTAATTAGAATTCTGGATTCCTAATTTAAAGAATAACGGCAGCAATATCACTGGTTATCCGTGACGTTTTTGATGCCATTGCCAAGCATGAGCAACTATCTCCCTCAAATCTGGGTAATTGGGCGACCAACCCAGATTTTTTTTCGCTTTTTCGCTACTACCAACCAAAACAGGTACGTCACCGGGACGGCGAGGACTTTCCACAACTTGAAAATCGCGCCCCGTGACTGATTTAGCCATTTCAATTACTTCTCTGACGGAAAATCCATTGCCATTTCCTAAATTAAAAACTTGACTATTATTTCCTTTAAGTAAATATTCAATTCCTAAAACGTGAGCATCTGCTAAATCGCAAACATGGATGTAATCGCGCACGCCAGTACCATCAGGAGTTGGGTAATCGGTACCGAGAATGCTCACGGATTGACGCTTGCCTAAAGCTGCCTGAAGTACCAAGGGAATTAAATGAGTTTCTGGTTCGTGATCTTCTCCCAGCATCGCTTTTGGTTCTGCACCAGCCGCATTGAAATAGCGAAAAATCACGGATTTTAGTCGATAAGCTACATCAAAATCGGCCAAAATTCTTTCTACCATTAACTTACTGCTGGCGTAAGGACTCATGGGATTAAAAGGATGGTCTTCTGGAATCGGAACTTGCTGCGGCTCTCCATAAACAGCACAAGTTGAAGAAAACACGAACTTGTTTACTGAAGCTGCCACCATTGCTTCTAGTAAAGTTAAAGTACCAGTTACGTTGTTGCGGTAATATTTGGCTGGTTCGACTACTGATTCGCCAACAGCAATATAGGCAGCAAAGTGCATGACTGCGGCAATATTGTAGGTGGCAAATAGCTCATCTAACAAAGCGCGATCGTTCGTATCGCCGACGATTAATTTCGCCTTTAAAATATCTTCTACTAATTCTCGATGACCGTACACCAAGTTATCCAAAACAATCGGTTCATACCCGGCATTTTGCAGGGCTAGCACTGCATGGGTGCCGATATAACCAGCGCCCCCCGTAACTAGAATTGTCTGTTTAGCTTGCGACACCTTACGATCCTTTTTTACTATTTAGCTAAAAATTTCCTGTTTAGAATGAATGGAAATCGAACTGAGCGTAGCTTTGGTTTCTCGATGAGTCCAGGGCGTGATTCCCGTAGCAATTTTACACAAATAGCGGTGCGTGCGCTCGGACATCGCTGCTTGCGTAAACTCCGCTCTATCAATTTTTGCTCCTAGCAAATTGGCTTCCCTTAAGTCTGCTTTTGTCAAGTCTGCTTTACTTAAGTTAGACCAATTCAATTTAGCTTGGCAAAGAGATGCTTGCCTTAAATCTGCGCCCGTTAAGTCCGATCCGATCGTGCTCGCTCCTTTTAATTGGGCTTCGCTAAAATTTGCCGCAGTTAAATTCGCTCCTTGCAGGTTAGTCCCGCTCAACTTTGCATCTCTCAGATTGACTCCGTTTAAATCAACGCCATTCAGGTCTACACCATTTAAGAAAGCACCTGTAAGGTTGACATTATTTAAAAATGCGCCGTAGAGGATTGCCCCGCTCAGTCTAGCACCGCATAGCTTAGCCCAACTCAGGTTAGCTCCTTTTAGGTTAGCTCCCCGCAGGTTGATCGCTTCTAAATTAGCGCCACAAAGATTAGCCCTTTCTAAATTTGCTCCTCTCAGGTTGACGCTACTCAGATTGGCTGCACTAAGTTTAGCTCGGCTCAAATTAGATTTAACTAAAAAAGCCCCGCTTAAGTCAGCTTTGGTTAAGTCAGCATCTGTCAAGTTACCTTCACTCATTTTTACAAAACTAACATTAGCCCAGTTTAAAAAAGCACCACTTAAGTTAGATTTGGTGAGAAAAGCTCTGCTCAAGTTAGCTCCGGTTAAATTTGCTCCGGCTAAGTTAACTTCGATTAAGGTAGCGCCGCTCAGATCGGCTCCTCGTAAATCTGCGCCTGCAAAGTTTCTTTCTCCCATTTCATAAAGTCTGAGTATGAAGCTACGTTCCATTGGATGACAACTCCCGTTGCTACTTGTTTGATATTAAAAAATCGACCTTTAGACACGCGCCAATAGTGGTTAAAAATATATCGATCCACAGGAATTGGCATTTACATTGCTTTACAATCCAAATTTTTAATGAAATAGTCCATTAGGATATTACTCTGGCTAGCCTTCAGAAAGATTTAAGAAAGAATTTGATTTGTCAAGGAATCTTAAGAAAATGTATGGGCTCGTCCAGTAATTTTACTGAAAGTTTATTTTCCAAGTTTTTACTTATTTAGGATTTAGGCAAAAGTAGAAAAAAATTACCGTTAGAGGAGCGAATTTTGAACTGAAGGGTTGTCAAATGCCCGCTCGATCGCCAAAACCCGCTTCTTATGCAATGCCATCGCGTGATTATTTTGTTTTTGTTTTGCGATCCTAAATGAATTGCGAACAACTAAACCCCACCCAATCCTCCCCTTAGTAAGGGGAGGGCTAGGGTGGGGTTGATTACTTAAATAGGAGCGCTATAGATCGGAAGATGTTTTCAATACAGAACTTCCGGATTTGATAATTAGACTAGTTTCAGTTTCCGATTCCGTTCTCGGCAAACAGAGCCATAAAATTGCCATCCACTCAAGCACTGTCACTTTGATTATTTTGGCGGGGTATTCTTTTGTCAGGAGCAGGGAAAAGAATAAAGATACCGAATCCAGTGAATTGCTAAAACTCTTTACTTACGCAATATTACTCGAGTAAAACCATGCTAAATACCCTAGATTTAGATCTTTGTCTGGATAAAGAAAGTTACAAATCGCAATTAGAATTGCTGATGCGCCAGCTGCGATCGCTCCAAAAAGCCTGCTGGGACAAAAAATTGTCGATGATTGTCGTGCTGGAAGGGTGGGCAGCCGCAGGGAAAGGTAGCATAGTCAAGAAAATGGTGGCCTACATGGACCCTCGTGGATTCGCAGTTCATCCGATTTGGCCTCCCAGTGAAGAAGAACAAAAATATCCTTTTTTATGGCGTTTTTGGCAAAAATTACCAGCCCGTGGTAGTATCGGCTTTTTCTATCACAGTTGGTATACCCATGTATTAGAAGACCGCTTGTTCGAGCGGGTAAACGAAGCACAAGTGCCGATGGTGATGCAGCACATCAATGCTTTCGAGCGGCAAATGGTGGATGATGGCACTGCGATCGCCAAATTTTGGATTCATCTGAGCCAAAAAGAATTAAAGCAACGTCTCAAAAAATATGCCGCTGACCCATTAGAATCTTGGCGGGTGCGTCCAGAAGATTGGCAGCAGCAGAAAAACTACAAAACCTACGTTAGCCTTGCCGAAGAAATGCTGATTCATACCAGCACCGGTTCTGCTCCTTGGACTTTAGTAGAAGGCAACTGTCAGCGCTGGGCAGAAGTGAAAGTACTCACCCAACTATCCGCTACCCTCACGGAAGCGCTCGATCGACTGCATTTTCGCCCCGTGCTGCCCATTCTACCCGCTCAAGAAACTCTCCACCCGGGAGAACCGGATTTCTTAGCTCAGGTGGATGTCAACCTGAGTTTGTCTCGACTGGAATATAAACAACAACTGCGTCAAGAACAGGTAGAATTACGCAAGTTACAGTTGAGCATTCACAAAGATCGAATCCCGGTGTTGATTCTGTTTGAAGGTTGGGATGCTGCTGGTAAAGGGGGAGCGATTAAACGACTGACCGATACTCTCGATCCTCGCAGTTATAAGGTAAATGCGTTTGCTGCACCTACAGATGAGGAAAAAGCACGCCATTACTTGTGGCGTTTTTGGCGACGCTTACCGATGGCGGGTACGATCGGCATTTTCGATCGCAGTTGGTACGGACGAGTCTTAGTAGAACGAGTAGAAGGATTTGCCACCGAAACAGAATGGCGACGCGCTTATCAGGAGATTAACGAATTTGAAGCTCAGTTAGCTAGCGATGGATATGTTGTGGTTAAATTTTGGCTGCATATTAGCTCGGAAAAACAACTCGAACGCTTTACTCAACGACAAAACGATCCGTTTAGACAATACAAACTCACAGACGAAGATTGGCGCAATCGAGAGAAGTGGCATTTATATGAAGTGGCAGTCAATCAAATGATTCAGCGCACCAGTACTCCGACGGCTCCTTGGAGTGCGATCGCCGCCAATGATAAGTACTATGCCCGTGTTAAAGTGATTCAAACCGTTATTGAAGCCATTCGACGCAAACTGAAACATCGATAAAGTAGAATTCAGAAGCCAGAATTCAGAAGTCAGAATTTAGGAGTCAGAATTCAGGAGTCAGAATTCAGGAGTCAGAATTCATAATTAATAGCTAGTTGATTTTCGATCGCCAAAGCTAAAATTTAATGAATGTCTTCAACTCACCTACCTATAACCAATTCTGGCTCCTCGAGCTTAAAAAATACCATGCAAAATTGAATGAAAAATCATAAATTTAAATGTCTCATGCCCAATGCCCAATAAAAGATTATGTTTTTAACGCTCACTCAAATCATGCTGTTCGTATTGATTGCCTACCTGGGTTGGAATGCAGTTTTGAAACCCGGGGCAAAACCTGCTGATGCCAAACCAGGGGAAAGTAAACCTGCTGGAGGTGGCAAAAGGCGACCCAGAGAATACGTAGCATGGTTGGGTGCTTTTATTGTATTTTTATCAATTTTATTAGCATTTTTCTCACCAAATAATCCTGCGATTGCCGAAGTTTGGAGCGTTTTATCGATGCCGCTCAAGCCACTGGGCTTGGCAATTTTGTTATTGTTATTTGCGGTCGGAGATGGCATCAGAAATGGCGGTATTACAAAAGATGCCGAAAGACAAGTTCGTTGGGCTTTTGCGATATTATTAGTTTTTAGTCTTCCCCTCATATCATATTTATTAGTACAGTTAACCGAGTCTGATTCCCTAGCAGCCCTGCAAGCATCAGCTAACCGTCGTGAAAAAGTTAGCGCAATTGTTTTGTTAGGACAAGCAACTACTCAGTTAACATTTTTAGAAGTAAATCAAATTCACTTGACCGATGCAGGCGATCGCATCATTCAAACTGCCAGAGAATATAAACAACAACTAAGATTAGGAAATTATCCTTTAGTCATTGTCAGCGCTGGGCCAAGACCCGGATTAAAAGCCGACCCCAACAAAACTACCGTTGCCGAAGCAAACGATATTACCAACATACTAGTCAGTTTAGGCGTAGCGCGAGATGATATTATTCCCGAGCCAACAGGACTCGATATTCGCACCAGTGCCTTAGCAGTGAGTCGATTACAGCAAAAAGGCATAATTGGCAAGCGAGTCATTTTAATTACCTCTGCCTTAAATATGCAACGCGCCAGACAAACCTTTGCTCAATTAGGAATTGAAACTATCCCCAGTCCTGCCAGTTTCTTCACATTTCAAGCTGGTGCCATTCCCAAAATTCGCTTGACTACAACCCAAAAAGGAGCTTGTGACTCCGTAACTATTTCCTTCCGCAACGTCCGAGATGTATTATTTTCCGACTTCGTGCCGAACGTGGAATCTTTATTACTCAGCACCCGCGTCATCAACGAATTTTGGTCGTCAGTTTACTATTTCCTCCGGGGTTGGTTAGCTAACCGCGTCGAACCCGTCCCCCAGGTGACTGATGTCAAATGTTAACTTTTAATGCTATGAAAAGTTATGAATCATAAGTCATCGGTCATCAATCAAAGAAATGACAAATGACAAATGACAAATGACAGATGACTAATCACACTAAAAATGGCTCATTCAAGACTGCAAAAATTAGGCACATACCTGCGACCCCACTGGAAACAAGTATCTTTAGGTATTTTATCTCTGCTGATCGTTAACGCATTGGGAGTTTTTATCCCTTTGCTAATTCGCGATACTATCAACGAATTGAATATTACTTTTAGCTTTAATCGGATTTTGTACTTTGTCGTATTAATCATCGTTTTAGCAACTGTGATGTGGGGATTCAGGGTATTATCCCGCGTCGTATTATTTGGTGTTGGTCGTCAAGTAGAATTTGACCTAAAGCAAAAAATATTCCAACATTTACTTAGCTTAGAACCATCCTATTTTTCCCTAAATACAGCCGGAGATTTAATTAACCGCGCTACTAGTGATGTAGATAATATTCGCCGTTTGTTGGGATTTGCCGTATTGAGTTTGGCAAATACGGTATTCGCTTATGGGTTGACTTTGCCAGTGATGTTATCGATTAATTGGTGGTTGAGTTTAGCAGCGCTGGCAGTCTACCCGGTAATGTTGTTAATCGTTCAATTATTCAGCGATAAGCTACGCACTCAACAATTAAGGGTACAAGAAGAGCTTTCTAGCTTGAGCGAATTAATTCAAGAGGATATGAGTGGAATTTCTTTAATTAAAATTTACGCTCAAGAAGAAAACGAGAGACGTGCTTTTAGTCATTTTAACGAACAATTATTGAAAGCTAACGTTCAATTAGCGAAAACTCGGACTACTCTTTTTCCCCTGATTGAAGGAATGGCTTTTGTTAGTTTAGTAGTATTGTTGTGGCTGGGAGTTGGTGCAATTGCGCGGGGAGGAATTACAATCGGTGGCTTTGTTGCTTTAATTCTTTATGTAGAAAGATTGGTCTTTCCGACGGCTTTGTTAGGATTCACGATTACTACTTATCAACGGGGTGAAGTAAGTATCGATCGCATTGAATCAATTCTCACTGTAGAACCGAAAATTAAAGACACGGATAATTCAATTCATTTACCATTGGAACGGGTAAAAGGAGAGATCGAAGCTCGTAATTTGACTTACACTTATCCCGGTGCAAAAACTCCGGCTCTCCATAATGTAAATTTTACGATTAAACCGGGAGAAACGGTGGCCATTGTAGGGCCAATTGGTTGCGGGAAATCGACTTTGGCGAATGCTTTACCTCATTTATTAAATATTTCAGAGGGCTGTCTGTTTTTGGATGAATATGATATTACTAAGTTGCGGTTAGCAGATTTGCGGAGCGCGATCGCATACGTTCCCCAAGAAAGCTTCCTCTTCAGTACTACCATCAAAAACAACATTCGCTACGGCGAGCCTTTAGCCGAACAGCCTGAAGTAGAGTTAGCAGCCAAACAAGCGCAAATTCATACAGAAATCCTTTATTTTCCGCAACAATACGAAACTATCGTTGGTGAGCGCGGTATTACTCTTTCTGGCGGACAGCGACAACGCTCTGCTCTTTCTCGCGGGTTGCTGGTAGATGCGCCAGTACTCATTTTAGATGATGCGCTTTCCAGCGTAGATAATCAAACCGCTACTGCTATTTTGGAAAATTTGTCAAGGGGAACCGATCGCAAAACCGTGCTGTTTATCTCTCACCAGATGTCGGCGGCGGCAACGTGCGATCGGATCTTCGTGATGGATAAAGGGGAAATCGTCCAAACCGGTACTCATGCAGAATTAGTCCAAACACCCGGTTTATACCAATCTCTTTGGAATCAGCACAAGTTAGAGGAATTACTGAAATAAAAAATACAGCAGATAGAAACCCGGTTTCTTCAAGAAACCGGGTTTCTGTTAGCACTATAATCTTCAATACTATTTAATTCAATCCAGCTTTCATTTCATTAATTCGCCTTACCCAATCATCGTTATTGTCAATAGTTAGAACGATTCTTCTGTACGGTTCTTCCTTCTTTAACACCAAAGTTAAATAATCTTTTTCTCGCGTTACATACCAAAATTCCTTACCTCTCAAAGTGTAATAAGTTCCTGCTTTAATCACTCCGGGTAAAAAAGTTCCAGGGGCGCGAATTTCTGCCCAATTACTCAGCGGTTCTTCCGTTGTTGCTAGTTCGATCTCGCTAATTGGGATTTCCATAGTTTTATCTAGGGTAAAAGCCCAAAGTTGCTCGTACCATTCCAACTCAATTTTTAACCGATTTTCCACAATACTAAGATTCATTAGTTTGTACTCTTAATGTGTCATAAATTTTTTAACCAATTGTTTTACATTTTGCACCTTTGTTAAGTAAGGTTGAAAAAATTGAGTAGAGGCGTTTCGTAAAACGTCTCTACATCATGTATAGCACGCACTCAATTGCTAGATTCTAGAGCTACTATGCAGGGCCAATTTCATCGATTAAAGCTTCTAGGGCGATCGCAACATGACTCCAATGAGTTCCCCCTTGACAATACACTACGTAAGGTTCGCGTAATGGCCCATCAGCGGAAAACTCCAAAGTACTGCCCTCGATAAAAGTACCGCCTGCCATCACCACCTTACTCTCATAACCGGGCATTTCCCAAGGTTCCGGTTGCACGTAAGAATCGATCGGCGAATGTTGTTGAACGATCCGACAAAAAGCAATCAACTTTTCGGCAGATCCCAACTTAATAGCTTGAATCACATCCCGCCTGGGGACAAAAGGCGCGGGATTTACAGGATAACCCAACTTATCGAATACGTAAGCAGTTAAATGATTTCCCTTCATCGCCTCACCTACCATTTGGGGCGCTAAAAATAGTCCCTGAAACAGCAGGCGATTTTGATCGAAGGTAGCACCGCCAGCACTACCAATTCCCGGCGCGGTCAAGCGACAAGCCGCCGCTTCCACCAAATCTGCCTTACCCGCTACGTAGCCACCTGCCGTTACCACCGTACCACCGGGATTTTTAATCAAAGATCCGGCAATTAAATCAGCACCCACGTGGGTAGGTTCTTTTTCTTCGATAAACTCCCCATAACAGTTATCTACAAAGCAAACCGTATTCGGATTTTGTTGCTTAACGATATAAATAATTTTTTCAATATCGGCAACTGAGAGACTCGGACGCCAGGAATAACCGCAGGAACGCTGAATCAATACCAACTTAGTATTGTCCACTATCACTTGAGGTAGGGCATTCCAGTCTACAGTTCCTTCGCCAGTCAGAGGTAATTCCCGGTATTTAATGCCAAAGTCTATTAATGAGCCTTGACCGTGACCCCGTAAACCAATTACTTCTTCTAGCGTGTCGTAGGGCGCACCTACTACCGATAGCATCTCATCTCCAGGGCGAAGGACACCATATAAGGCACAAGCGATCGCGTGAGTACCGGAAACAAACTGCACCCGCACGGCAGCAGCTTCGGCACCCATCACGTCCGCAAACACCTTGTCTAGGGTTTCCCGTCCTGTATCATCGTGACCGTAACCGGAAACACCAGCAAAATGATGGGCTCCTACCCGATGGCGTCGAAATGCGGCCAAAACTCTTTTGAGATTTTGCTTGACTGAGGCGTCAATACCAGAAAAAATCGGAAATAGTGCCTGTTCTGCTTCTCGCAGCTTACATAAGCTGTTCATCAATTCCTCATTCACGATATAGCTATGCGGATTTTAGGGTCACGCAGATTGGGCTGCACAATTCGTATCAAGGTTACTGCATGACGCTTGCCACTTCGACTAAACTTCACCTAGATTGGCCTGTTATATTGTTCATGGCCGCGATTCATATCGTTGCCATCTTCGCCTTCCTCCCCGGCAACTTTAGCTGGGCAGCAGTAGGATTAGCCGTTTTCCTGCATTGGGTAACAGGTGGTTTGGGAATCACTTTAGGGTATCACCGCTTAGTCACCCATCGCAGTTTTGAGACTCCCAAGTGGCTGGAATATCTTTTAGTTTTCTTCGGCACTTTATCTTGCCAAGGGGGGCCGATCGAATGGGTCGGTATGCACCGCTTGCATCATTTGCATTCAGATAAAGACAAAGATCCTCATGACTCCAATAAAGGATTTTTATGGAGTCATTTGGGCTGGATGCTTTACGAGCTACCCCAAAGAGAAGAAGTTGCTCGTTTTACCAAAGACATTGCAGAAGATCCAGTTTATCAGTTTTTACAAAAGTATTTTATTCTTCTCCAAGTTCTTCTTGGCGTAGTGCTTTACTTGCTGGGTGGCTGGCCTTTTGTACTGTGGGGCATCTTCGTTCGCTTAGTGGCAGTTTATCACTGCACTTGGCTGGTTAACAGCGCTACCCATAAATTTGGTTATCGCAGTCATGAGTCTGACGATCGATCCACCAACTGCTGGTGGGTAGCATTACTCGTCTACGGAGAAGGTTGGCACAATAATCATCACGCTTTTCAATACTCCGCCCGTCACGGTTTGCAGTGGTGGGAAATTGATATGACCTGGATGACAATTCAGTTATTACAATTTCTTGGCTTAGCCACCAATATTAAACTAGCTCCCAAGGAAAGTAATGGCTAGGCTAGGGGCTAGGGGCTAGGGGCTAGGGGCTAGGGAAAAACAGCGCCCGAACCTGTCATTGCGAGGAGCGCCTTTTGCGACGAAGCAATCTCGCTTCTCCAGTGTAATCACACTTAAAACCAGGCGAGATTGCTTTCGCTTCGCTCGCAAAGACAACTGAGCTTCTT
>DATNQN010000130.1 GCA_036703985.1 Leptolyngbyaceae cyanobacterium | reverse complement strand
GCCAACCCCACCACCCCCACCGCCACCACCAGAAGACCAATCGGAACAAGAACAAGACGAACAAGAAGAAGAAGAAAAACCAGAAGAACCGGAACAAGACCAAACAAGCATCCCAGAAGAATTCGTATTCGATCCAGAAGGAGTAATTCTCGACCCAACCGTCCTTTATTTCGCGCAAACCGCACAAAGACGGGGTAAATCTGGCACTCGCAGCAAAATCTTCTCAGACGATCGCGGTCGCTACGTCAAACCAATGATACCAAAAGGTCGCGTGCGACGAATAGCCGTCGATGCCACCTTAAGAGCAGCTGCACCTTACCAAAAATCACGCCGAGAACGCTACCCAGATCGAAAAGTAATTGTCGAACAAGGAGATATTCGCTCGAAAAGATTAGTTCGCAAAGCAGGTTCCCTGGTAGTATTCGTCGTAGATGCTTCTGGCTCGATGGCACTCAACCGGATGCAATCAGCCAAAGGTGCGGTAATGCGTTTGCTGACCGAAGCTTATGAAAATCGCGACCAAGTATCGTTAATTCCCTTCCGAGGAGAACAAGCAGACGTACTTCTACCCCCTACTCGTTCCATCGCTTTAGCAAGGCGACGCTTGGAATTACTGCCTTGTGGCGGCGGTTCCCCCTTAGCCCACGGTTTAACTCAGGCGGTGCGCGTGGGAGTAAACGCCCAAATGTCTGGCGATATCGGTCAAGTGGTTATTGTCGCGATTACCGATGGTCGGGGTAATATTCCTTTAGCTCGTTCTTTAGGCGAACCGTTGGCAGAAGGGGAAAAACCGGATATCAAAGGGGAACTGTTGGAAATTGCCGCCCGAATTAGAGGTTTAGGCATTCAATTGTTAGTAATCGATACGGAAAACAAATTTATTTCCACTGGTTTTGCCAAAGAGTTGGCGCAAACAGCAGGTGGTAAATATCATCATTTGCCCAAAGCAACCGACCAGGCAATTGCGGCGGTAGCGAGAAGTGCGATCGCAGATATGAAATCATGATATTAACGTAGGTTGCTAGTTATTGTCGTAGAGACTGGTAGTAGGTAGTGGGTAGTGGGTGAGCAAGCAGAATCTATATGATATGTTTAGTAACTACCAACTACCGATTACCAATTTCTCGAAAGACTATCACCTAAGTAACTAGCAACTTGAGTTATTAGGGAATGGGGAATTGGACATCGGGTATCAGAAAAAACTGTTTTCCCTTTCCTCTTTTTTCAGATCTTGTACCAGGGTCAGAAACCGGGTTTCTTGCCAAAACTTTAAACTGAAAGCCTTGATTTTTTGTTGATAAACCCGGTTTCTTAAGTCTTGTTGAGAAAGGTGCAAGATCTGAATTTTCTCTTTTCCCTTTTTACCTTAAAATGCAACACATCCTACCACCAGAATGTATTCTCCGCCCCGCCTCCGCCAGCGATATCTGGTCAATCAGGAAATTAGTTTTTAGTGCCAAATTAGATCCAACTCAGTTACGCTGGCAGCAATTTTGGGTAATTGAATGTAATAGTAAAATAGTTGCTTGCGGACAATTGCGTTCTTTTGAACAAGCGCAAGAATTAGGTAGTTTAGTAGTAGCAAATGCTTGGCAAAAGCGCGGTTTGGGCAGTTACTTAGCGAGGCATTTAATTCAGCAGGCAAATCAACCACTTTATTTAGAATGTATTGGTAATAAGTTACCCGAATTTTATACTCGGTTGGGTTTTGTATCCGTTGATTGGCAAACATTACCGCCATCTCTGAAAGGGAAATTTGGCTTCACTCAATTAGCTTCTAAAATAGTGCCGTTCATCTCTGTAAAAATCATGCAATATCGCGATGATGGGAAAGTTAGCTAAATGAAAAACAAGCTTCCCTACATTGAATTTCTCGCACAAGAACTTACACTTCCTCCAAAACAGACCAATCAAAAATTAGTAATTGACTTATTTGCTGGTTGTGGAGGATTTGGGCTAGGATTTGAATCTGGTGGCTTTAAAACTATTGGTTATGAAATATTAGAAGATGCCTGCGCCACTTATCAAAATAATTTACATAGTTCATGTTACCAAATAAATCTCAATCCATTATCTAATTTAGTGCATGGTGCAGATGTAATCATTGGTGGCCCACCCTGCCAGCCCTTTAGCGTAGGCGGACATCAACTAGGATTAAAAGATAGTCGCGACGGATTTCCAACTTTTATCTCTGCGGTTAAGCGTTATCGTCCAAAAATTGCCTTATTTGAAAATGTGCGGGGAATGCTTTATCGTAATAAAGCATATTTTGAAGAAATTGTTTTTGCTTTACAGTCACTTGATTATATTGTGGAATGGGAAATATTAAATGCTGCCCATTATGGAGTTCCTCAAAAGAGAGAACGTCTTTTTTGTGTAGCGCATAAAGGTGGTTGGCAGTGGCCGAAAAAAACTCATTTTAACTTTCCCTATACGGCAGGTGAAGCATTAGGAGAAATGGCATTTTCAGTTCCTTCAAATGCAAAATTTCTGACTTCTAATATGGATGAATATATTAAAAAATATGAGATAGCATCTCAATGTATCAAGCCTAGAGATTTGCATCTCAATGCACCTTCTAGAACAGTTACCTGCCGAAACTTAAGCGGTGCTACTGGCGATATGCTGCGGATATTACTACCAGATGGACGCAGACGAAGATTAACAGTTAGAGAAGGGGCGCGTCTTCAAAGTTTCCCAGATTGGTTTCAATTTCAAGGCTCTGAAAATAGCCAATTTAATCAAATTGGTAATGCAGTTCCTCCCCTATTAGCAAAAGCTTTAGCTAGTTCTGTTAAAGCATATTTAGATAATAATGTAGAAGGAAGAAAATCGGAGATTTATTACTGTAATCCTATTTACCCTCAACCTAATAACTCATCCACCGCTACGCTGAAACCTTGTAAAACAGTCTGAGTGCTAACTACTTCCCCAGAAACAAATACTAGTCGCTGATTTTCGGTAATCACGATAATCCAGCAATTTTCAGGAAATACCAACCAAACTTCCAAACAACCTGACTGCAAATATTCTTGAGCTTTCCCAATAACGTCTTCAGCTAAATCTGTAGGTGAAACTATCTCAGCAATCAATGGAAAACTTTGAGGAAGTACAGCAAGTTCACCAAATTGTTTAAGTAATTCTGCTGTCAGATAGGCAACATTAGGATAACGCCCCTGTTTATTTGTGCGACATGGTACTTCGGTATAAACTTCTCCACCTTGTCCGCTAGAATCTTTGTAATTTCCCCAATAGCGAGCTAGTCTAGATTGAATACGGCTATGTTTGAGCGTAATCCCACTTTTCTCCACCAGTTTTTCATCGACCCATTCTTTGCCTTCAGGGGGATTTCGCATCCAATCTTCTAGGGAAAAAACCTCTGATACTTGAGATAAAATCGTTGCCTTTACCATTACTATGTATTCTCCTTGGCAGAACTTATATCATGTCCGGTAGCATAAGTTGCCAAAAAATCGCTTTTTTCTTTATCTGCGTTTATCTGCGTTTATCTGTCCTCATCTGCGGTAAAAATTTAACACCTGATTCTCACAGATAATGTTTTGTATCAATCTTACGCTAACGATGCAATTAGACACGATATTACTTCCAAGATAGCAATAAATTATCATACAGAAGATTTCAGCCCTTTTGAAGTACAAGATAGAAACCAGGTTTGGAGTATACCTCATTCACCTGCAAAGCGCTGTATATTACGTCCTTTCCGTGGAAGACTATGTATAGTTGGAGGGGAGTAAATAAATGTAGAGACGTTTCATCAAACGTCTCTACACTAAAATGCGCGATCGCTTTTTTCCAAAATCCGTTTATTTACAACTACTAAATTTTGTTAACCGCAAATCTAAATCAAATTTGAAATGAAAAAACTACATTTATAAAGAGCGCTTCGTTAGTAGTTAATAGTATTTCCCACTACCTACTACCTCATCCAATCAACTTGCCAAGCCAGCCGTTTGAGGTTGCAGCAGAGATACTAATTGATCGATACCTTTTTGCAAGTGTCGGGTAACTGTCATCGGACTAACGCCAATGCGTTTAGCTGCTTCTTTGCGAGGTAATTCCCGGAGGAATACACACTCAATTGCTGCTCTAGTTTTTTCTTCTAACTGATTCATCGCACCTTGTAATTGTTGCCGATCTTCTTCTAAATATTGATAGGCTTGGTAGCGAGCATCAGGTAAGGTATCTGCTAAGCTGACTGGACAATCAACTTGTTGATGAGAAATCGTAGCGTCTAGACTTAAAGGCTGACGATTTTGGGCAGCTAATTGACTTTCTCGCCATTCTTGCAGAGATACTTTGAGTACTTCGGCAATTTCCATATCCTTTGGCGATCGGCCCAACTTTGCTGTCAAATCTTTTCTGACCTTTTCCCCTTCATTGTAGAGTTCTTGCCAGCGTCGGGGAACCTTCACTACGCTGCTTTTATCCCGCAGAAAATGCAGAATTTCACCGCGAATGTAAGGAATTGCAAAAGAACTAAAAGCACAACCTTGGGAAGGGTCAAATCGCTCAACCGCCCGAATCAAACCAAAATAACCAATTTGTTCTAAATCTTCATAAGGTTCGGAACATTGATGGCTGAGGCGATGAGCAACTTTGCGAACCAATCCTGCGTGCAATTGTACCAGTTGATTCCGCATCGCAACTGAGGGATTCTTATGATAAGAAACTAGCATTTCCATGCCGTAGGAGCTAATATCACACTGAGTTGCTGTCATAGAAAATCCTCTGCGGGAAAAACCCATTTTCTGTTTCTGCTGTTTGGTCATCTATCTTTTGGGAGATAGTTAGAGCATTGACCTCACTAAATTCATTGTCTGTAGATAACGGGAGACATACCATCGTTGTTTTACGGAAATCTGGTGACAAGTTACACGAGTTTTCAGCAGAAATACGCAAGCCAGTAAATTTGCGATCGACTATTGCTGAGCTTTTTTTGAAGACAAGTGCTGAAAACCGCCTCCCTACTGTCCTGGCAGATACCTTACGATCTGAATCAAAATAAGAGTGAAGCGCAATTTTGGCTTATCGATCGTAAACTCATCTGAAAGAGGAAGCACCATGAGTCACACCAGCAACTTCCGCGAAGCCATCAGAGACGCCAAAAACCATGCCTTAGTTGGCCCCAACGTCATTGCCAACGCCCTGCCCTTTGTTGGCGGTGGGCTGGTTTTAACAGCACTCGGCACCTATGGCGGTTTAGGAGTTATTCGCAGCAATCCAGGACTTTTCATGCCCACCTTTATCGGTGCTATCATCCTGGAATTGATTCTCTTTTTTGTTGCCCAAAACGTAGCAGCTAAAGGAAACAATTCAGTTGCCCTGCCTGTTTTAGCTACTTATAGTCTACTGTCAGGGTATACGCTGAGTGGCCTAGTCTACGTAGCACTGGGTACTAGAGGTGTAGGAATCCAAGGAGTGGCCTTCGCTGCCCTTGGCTGTGGCGTTACCTTTATTGTCGCCCGTCAAATAGGTTCTAACCTATCGGAAGAAGACGGCATGGCCTTGAGTAAAACAGTAGGGATGGGTATCATTGCCCTACTAGTTGTCCTCGTCGGTCAACTGCTGTTTTCCATGTTCGGTATCTATACCCCAACTTGGCTAGAAGTGGGCATTTCGGGTATTGGCGTTGTTCTATTTGCTGGCGCGGCTGTAGTAGATTTCTTTGTCCTACCCCGCAGCTACCGAGACAACGAATATCTTTCTGCTGCTTTGTCGATGTATTTGACTTACATCAACTTGTTCATTTTCATCTTGCGTTTATTGATTGCCATCAATAGCCGCGATTAAAGAAAAGTTGGATTAACTTTTTCTGTAGGGTGGGCATTTGCTCACCCTTGATGCTTTCAAAGCTTTGCTCGCGTTCGATCGCAAAAGTAAAATTAAGAATAGGGATATCTTTCACAATGCTGTCCGTTCAGCACTAGAAAAGGAAAGCTGAGTAATCACTCACGACCCTTTATTTATCAGATTAGAATAGCTAGAATTTTCTATAGACTTAGGAGCAGAAAAAATCATCGCAACCGAGAAAGATGGTCTAAAGATAGCCATAGAGATAAAGTCTTTTTTAGGCACGTCAAAACCCGCTCTGCGCTAAAATCAGATAAAATGTAAAATGGTGCAATTTTAGTTAAAATTGCCATTCTTATCAGATCGGATCTAAAAACAGATGATTGAACTAACAGACATCAAACGCGAAGTCGAAACGCTGTCCTCGCGCCTGGGGAAAACCCAGGACTATCTTTGACATCCCCGCACTGACAGCTAAAATCCAAGATTTAGAACAGTTAGCGGCACAGCCGGAATTTTGGAACGACCAAAACTCGGCCCAGCAAACCCTTCAAGAACTCAACGACCTCAAATCCCACTTGCAGCAGTTTCATGACTGGAAAACCAGTTTGGAAGATGCGAAGGCAATTGTGGAACTGTTGGAGTTAGAGACAGACCAAGCATTGCTGGAAGAAGCCCATAATAATTTAGCAAAACTCGATCGCGAACTCGATCGCTGGGAACTAGAACAACTATTATCTGGGGAATACGACGCCAACGGCGCATTACTCACCATTAACGCTGGTGCGGGCGGTACAGATGCCCAAGATTGGGCGCAAATGTTGCTGCGGATGTATACCCGTTGGGCAGAAAGTCAAGGTTATAAAGTGCGGTTGGCAGAAATTTCCGAAGGGGATGAAGCAGGACTCAAATCTGCCACCCTGGAAATTGAAGGGCGCTATGCTTACGGTTATCTGAGAGCAGAAAAAGGCACCCATCGCTTAGTGCGAATTTCTCCTTTCAACGCCAACGGTAAGCGACAGACCAGCTTTGCAGGAGTGGAAATCATGCCCATTTTGGATCGCAGCATCCAATTGGAGATTCCCGAAAAAGATTTAGAAATTACCACTTCTCGTTCTGGCGGTAAAGGCGGGCAAAATGTCAACAAAGTAGAAACAGCAGTGCAAATTAAGCACGTTCCTACGGGAATTGCCGTGCGCTGTACGGAAGAACGCTCTCAACTGCAAAACAAAGAAAAAGCCCTCGCCAGATTGAAAGCAAAACTACTCGTCATTGCCCAAGAGCAGAAAGCCCAGGAAATCGCCCAAATTCGCGGCGATATCGTAGAAGCCGCTTGGGGTAATCAAATCCGCAACTACGTCTTCCATCCTTACCAACTAGTCAAGGATGTGCGAACTGGAGTGGAAACTACTGGCGTGACAGACGTCATGAACGGCGAACTCGACTCATTTATCCAAGCTTATCTGCGGCAGGAAAATCAATTGGTTGAAAGTAGTAGCGCTTAATCTTGATGGGGAAAGGGGGAATTTCGTGACTCCTGACTTCAGACTTCTGAATTCTGACTCCTGAATTCCCTTTTCCCCAATACTAAACAAACTGTTACATTTATATAGAAGAATTTTTTGGTTGCCTTTAGGCGATCGATTAACATCTAAAGAGATATGAGCTACCCATCTTCCTCTCCGGAAACTTCTGAACTTGCGAATGCCGAAGCAACGGCAAACCAAGCTACACCAACACCCGCCGAACCTCAACCGAGTTACGTCAAGTTAGCCATGCGTAACATGGTTAAAAAGCGGGGCAAGTCCCTCAAACATTTTTTTCTCACTACCTTTGCTTTGCTGGGAATTCTGATCGGTCTTTCCTACCTGACTCGTTAACCTTAAAATAAAGCAGTATGGAAGGAATCGGCGTGGCAGTAGAAGTGAGCGTACAAGATTGTTGGGAAACATCTTCCCAATCAACTGGCATAGACAGCGAAACTTGGCAAAATTGGTTTTCTACTTGGTTGGAAACTTTACAACCAGATATCTCGCCAGCCCAAAGTTACGAACTCAGCCTTCGCCTCACCGACGATAGTGAAATTCAAACACTGAACGCTCAGTACCGTCAACAAAATAAGCCGACAGATGTGTTGGCATTTGCAGCGCTAGAAGTAGATTCTCCCCAGCCAGAAGAATTATTAGAGTTACTTCCCCTCTATCTCGGTGATATAGTGATCTCGGTTGACACTGCATCTCGGCAGGCACAAGAAAACGGGCATCCTTTATCAACCGAGTTAGCTTGGTTAGCTGCCCACGGTTTGCTTCATCTTTTAGGCTGGGATCATCCCGATGAAGACAGCCTGAACGGGATGCTAAATCAGCAAAATAATTTGCTGGAAACCATCAACCTTAAAATTTTGACAGAATAAGCTTCTTGTCTACGATCGGGGGTTAGGATGGGTTGATTGATTTACTCTTATTTTGGCTGTGTGGTGGAAATGAAAATAAATGAACACCTGAGTGCGTCAAAAAAAAACAAGCCCCAGTCCCGCCAAATCATTGCTACCAGTTCCCTGTCTATGTCTGGCGAACTATCTAGAGAAACTACTAAAACTGATGAAAAGCCCATTCGAGAACGGGCGTTGGCTTGGAAAGTTGCTTCTAACTTACTAGTTAGTTTTAAGTATGCTTGGGCAGGCGTTTATTATGCTTTTAGCACTCAACGCAACTTTCGCATTCACGTAATTATTGGTACGATCGCGATCGCTCTCAGCATTTTCTTAAACTTAAATCGTGTCGAAATATCTCTCATAGGTATCACGATTGGGTTAGTCCTAGCAATGGAGTTATTGAATACGGCAATTGAATCTGTAGTTGATTTAACCGTTAAACAGTCATTTCACGAACTAGCTAAAATTGCCAAAGACTGCGCTGCTGGTGCAGTTTTGCTCTCAGCCTTAGCAGCCGTATTGGTTGCTGGGTCGCTATTGCTACCTCCCATGTTAGCTCTCATTCAGCAATCAGTCATTAGTCATTAGTCATCTGTCATTTGTCATTTGTCTAGATAGTAACAAACCAAACAATTAGTAAATAATTGATAAGTATTAATTTTAACCAATGACTAATGACTAATGACCAATAACTAATGACCAATGACAATTATAATTTTAGGAGTATAAAGTTTGATTTTAGTAATCGATAATTACGACAGTTTCACTTACAATCTGGTGCAATACCTTGGAGAATTGGGTGCTGAATTTAGCATAGCATCTGACATTCAGGTTTATCGTAACGACCAAATTACTCTAGAACAAATAAAAGAACTAAAACCGGATGGAATAGTGATTTCGCCAGGGCCGGGACGACCGGAAGACGCTGGTATATCCTTAGAATTGATCGAAAAATTAGGGCCTACTTTACCGATTTTAGGTGTTTGCTTAGGACACCAAAGTATCGGTCAAGTCTTTGGCGGTAACATTGTTTCCGCGCCCGAATTAATGCACGGAAAAACATCTCAGGTACATCATACAGGTGTAGGTGTTTTCCAAGGAGTAGAAACTCCCATGACCGCTACCCGATATCATAGTTTGGTGATTGACCGCCCGACTTGCCCAGAAGTGTTAGAAATTACTGCTTGGGTTGATGATGACACGATTATGGGCGTGCGCCATCGTCATTATCCCCACATCGAAGGTGTACAATTTCACCCAGAAAGTATTCTCACTTCTTCTGGAAAACAGTTGTTGAGAAACTTCTTGAAATCTGTTACAGAAAAAGGATGAAGTCTGAAGGATGAAGTTTGAAGGATGAAGTCTGAAGGATGAAGTCTGAAGGATGAAGTCTGAAGGATGAAAATTAACTTATTTTTTACATCCCTCAAGCTCTCCACGATTCTATCAACCACTCACCAATATCAATAGGGAACATGAAACGGCGACAGTTAATGAGATACGCAGGAGTGACTCTGCTTTCAACTATAGGAACTACCTGGATTTCGGGATGGGAAAAAGCTCGGGCACAAACAAGTGGTTCCCTATCGGTACAGTGGCTGGGACATACTTGCTTTTTGTTTACTAGTAATAACCAAAGAATTTTAGTCAATCCTTTTCGGACACTTGGCTGCACGGCTGGGTATCGTTCTCCAAAAGTTTCATCGGATGTAGTTTTGGTTAGCAGCCAATTACTTGACGAAGGAGCCGTGGAAGGTCTGCCAGGAAATCCGAAAATATTCTATCAACCGGGTGTTTACGATTGGAACGGCGCTCGGTACGAAGGTATCAGTACCAGCCATGACCGATTGGGGGGGCGTCGCTTTGGGGTGAATACCGCTTGGCGGTGGACGCAAGCTGGTATTAATATTTTACATCTTGGAGGAACTGCGGGGCCGATCGATCTCGAACAGAAAATCCTCATGGGGCGTCCCGACTTGCTGCTGATACCAGTCGGCGGTGGGCAAAAAGCTTACGGGCCAGAAGAAGCTAAACAGGCAATTCAAACTCTCAATCCAAAGCTAGCGATACCCACCCATTACCGTACCCAAGCTGCTGACGGCCAGACGTGCGATATTGTAGCTCTTGACGAGTTCCTAAAGTTAATGGATGGAATCGTAGTTCGCAATATTGGTAGCGACACCGTAATGATTAGTACTGGTGATTTACCTGCCAACGGAACTAATATCAAAGTTTTGAGTTACAAATTTTAGTGATAGTCATTGGTAATTAATTAGTAGTTAATGCTGAGTTATTAGTCAAAATAACCAATGACAAATCACGAATGACAAATCACGAATGACAAATGACCGACCAATTAACTATGCAAGCAGAATACCGCCAACGTCGCGAACAATTGATGGCTAAAATTGGCAACGGCACGGCTATTTTTCGCAGTGCACCAACCGCCGTAATGCACAACGATGTCGAATATAATTTCCGACAAGATAGCGATTTTTATTATTTGACAGGATTTAACGAACCAGAAGCGGTGGCAGTTTTAGCACCCCATCATTCCGAACATCGGTTTGTGTTATTCTTACAACCAAAAGACCCGGAAAAGGAAACTTGGTCGGGATACCGGGTGGGTGTAGAAGCAGCTAAAGAATTATATGGGGCTGATGAAGCTTATCCCATTAATGAATTGGATGAAAAGCTGCCGCAATATTTAGAAAAAGCAGATAAGATTTATTACCATTTGGGAAGAGATGAAAAGTTTAATCAAACTATTCTTAAACATTGGCAAAGATTGATCGCTACTTATTCTAAACGCGGTACGGGGCCGATTGCCATTGAAGATACAAATTTTGTATTGCATGGAATGCGGTTGGTGAAAAGTCCGACTGAATTAGAGTTAATGCGGAAAGCAATTGCAATTTCCGTAGAAGCGCAGAACCACGCACGAGAATTTGCAGCACCGGGACGTTATGAATATGAAGTGCAAGCAGAAATCGAGCATATTTTTCGCTTGCGGGGCGGTCTGGGGCCAGCTTATCCATCAATTGTGGCTTCTGGTGCTAATGCTTGTGTGCTGCATTATGTGGAGAATAATCGGCAGATGCAGGATAATGAATTGCTGTTAATTGATGCTGGTTGTTGCTATGAGTATTACAATGGGGATATTACTCGCACTTTTCCCGTTGGTGGCAAGTTTACACCAGAACAAAAGGCAATTTACGATATTGTTTTAGAAGCACAATTAAAAGCAATCGAGCAAGTACAACCCGGTAATCCTTGGAATTTATTTCACGATACGGCGGTGAGAGTTTTGACTGAGGGTTTGGTTGATTTGGGATTGCTAAAAGGCAATATCGATGAGTTGATTAAAGAGGAGAAATACAAGCCTTTTTATATGCACCGCACAGGACATTGGTTGGGATTAGATGTTCACGATGCGGGGTTATATAAACATGGGGAAGAAGCTTGGCAAGTTTTGCAACCTGGACAAATTTTAACTGTGGAACCGGGAATTTATATCGGGCCAAATATTAAGCCTGCGGAAGGACAACCGGAAGTGGACGAAAGATGGCGCGGTATTGGCGTTCGGATTGAGGATAACGTGTTAGTGACAGAAACAGGTCACGAGATTTTAACTGCTGGAGTTCCTAAGTAAAAGGGCAAAAGGCAAAGGTCGAAAGGGAAAAGAAAGATTTATGATGGCTGATATCATGTCTGATTGCATCGATTGCCAAAAAAAAACATTTTCTCATCTGCGTTAATCTGTCTTAATCTGCAGTAAAAATTTCATCCTTGATTCCCACAGATAATATTTCTTTTGGATTAATTCGGATGCCGTTCAAACTTACTATTTATGATGGAATTGTTGTTTAAGGTGGATTGGTATCGGGTATTTGTTCCGAGTACATCTGTAGCGGAATTGTTCGTGCGGGGGTCGTTGGTTTATTTAATGTTGTTTGCGATTCTGCGCTTTTTGCCTAATCGTCAAATTGGCACGGTGGGAATTTCCGATTTGTTGGTGGTGGTGTTGTTTGCGGAGGCTGCCCAAAATGCGATGGCAAGTAATTATACTGCGATCGCAGATGGTGCTATTTTGGTAACTACCATTATTTTATGGAGTTATAGCTTAAACTGGCTGGGCTATAAGTTTCCTCGCTTTCAAAAGTTCCTCAGTCCGCCTCCCATGCCTTTGGTAAAAAATGGCCGGATATTGCGTGCCAATATGGAACAGCAATTAATTACTCAAGATGAGTTAATGAGTATTTTGAGGCAAAAGGGGGTGCATAAGTTGAGTGAGGTTAAATTGGCATTTATGGAGTCGGATGGCAATATCAGTATAATCACTTATCCTGTCAAAAGAGAAGTTTTACCTAATACAGAGGAAACCTAAGTAATAAGTTTTGGCCAGATCCGTATTGTACTTTTTAATTGGCCTAATTAATTATCAATCCGAGCAATAATTTTTTTAACTTTTTACCTATCCATCGTGTTCCGGTTATTGCAAAATCAGTAAAATTGCTGTGTATGACTTAAGGGTGGGGTAGGGGGAATGAAAAAGTTAAATTTCTCTTCATCGGAACAAGTAGAAAAATTTCAATTTCTGCAAGGACAATTGCGGGAACGCTGGCAAAGCATTGAAGAATTCGATCGCGCCAATTACGATATATTGGTGGTTCCCTCCGTTACATTGGATCAGCGGGAATTACTGAAAATAGAAGGATTCCTCAACTACGAAGAAAGGCTGTTATTCTCGTTAATTAGGTTGCAAAATCCTCGCACGCGAGTAGTTTACGTTACTTCGCAACCTCTAGCCCCGATCGTAATTGATTATTACTTACAATTATTGCCGGGAATACCATTTTCCCACGCACGCGATCGCTTGCAACTATTTTCTACTTATGATTCCTCTGCCAAGTCTCTAACTGAAAAGATTTTAGAACGCCCTCGCTTAATGGAGAGGATTCGGCAGGCATTACGACCGGACAAATCATTTATGATTTGTTATAACTCAACCCACCTGGAAAGACAACTATCAATCGAGTTAGAAGTTCCTTTACTAGCAGCAGACCCGGATTTGCTTTATTGGGGTAGCAAAAGTGGCAGTCGGCAAATTTTTGCCGAGTGTGGGATTCCCCATCCCGATGGTAGCCCATTAGTTAAAAATGCAGAAGATTTAGCAGAAGCATCGGCAGAACTTTGGGAACGCCAACCTTCTTTACAGCAAATGGTAGTCAAGCTAAATGAAGGATTTTCCGGCGAAGGGAACGCCCTGTTAGATTTAACACCAATTCAAAAATTTGCTCCTAGCAGTTCATCTCATCGGGAAAGAGTTGCGGCAATTACTAATGAATTTAGCCATCTCAATTTTCAAGCCAAAAACGAAACATGGGCAAATTTTTCCAGTCGCATTCCTGAATTGGGTGCAATTGTAGAAGCTTTTATTGAAGGAGAAGAAAAGCGCAGTCCCAGCGTGCAAGGAAGAATTACACCGAATGGAGAAGTAGAAATACTTTCTACTCACGATCAGATTTTAGGCGGTTCGGGCGGCCAAATTTTCTTGGGTTGCTATTTTCCGGCAGATGAAAGTTACCGCCTCCAATTGCAAGAATTTGGGTGGCGAATAGGTCAAAATTTAGCTAAAAAAGGAGCATTAGAACGTTTTGGTGTTGACTTTATTGCCGTTCGTCAACCCGATGAATTAGGTCAAAAAAAGTGGGATATCCAAGCCATTGAAATTAACTTGCGTAAAGGTGGTACTACCCATCCATTTATGACCTTGAAATTTTTAACTAACGGTCGTTATGATATGTCTACTGGATTATTTTACAGCCAGCAAGGATGTCCGAAATATTATATTGCTACCGATAACTTGCAAAAAGAACGCTATCGGGGTCTTCTCCCAAATGATTTAATGGATATTATTACTTGGCATCGACTGCATTTCGATACTAGTACCGAAACGGGAACCGTTTTTCATCTAATGGGATGCCTTTCTGAATTTGGTAAATTGGGATTAACTAGTATCGGTAATTCACTGCAACAAGCTCAAGATAGTTACAATAAAGTTATTAAGGTTTTAGATGAAGAAACTAAATAATTAAAGTTATATTGTGAAGGCTGGTAGTAAGTAGTAGGTTTTTCTTTTCAAATCTCACTAGTAATTTGAGTGAATTATCTGTGTTCATCTGTGTTTATTTGTGGACATCTGTGGTCAAAAAATCTAAAATCGATTGACTGCACCCCGATTGCGGTTATAGTTTGAAGAGGTGATTAATTATTGGTTAATAGGGACACCAATGGATACAAAAGCCTTCAAACGCTCGCTGCAACAATCAGAGAATTACCATCGTAAAGGATTTGGTCACCAAGAGGAAGTTGCTGGTGTTCTCCAGTCAGAGTATCAAAGCAATCTGATTCAACAAATCCGGGAAAACAATTATACTCTCAAAAGAGGTGATGTAACTATTCGTTTGGCAGAAGCGTTTGGCTTTTGCTGGGGTGTAGAACGCGCCGTCGCGATGGCTTACGAAACCCGCCAGCATTTCCCAAACGATCGCATTTGGGTAACTAACGAAATTATACACAACCCCTCCGTAAACGATCGCCTGCGAGAAATGCAGGTAGAATTCATTCCCGTTAACCAAGGTAAAAAAGACTTTTCCTGCGTCAGTACCGGAGATGTGGTAATTTTACCCGCTTTCGGTGCTAGCGTTCAGGAAATGCAACTACTCAACGATATGGGTTGCAAAATTGTCGATACCACCTGTCCTTGGGTGTCGAAAGTTTGGAACACGGTAGAGAAGCACAAGAAAAAAAGTTACGCTTCCATCATTCACGGTAAGTATAAGCACGAAGAAACGATCGCAACTAGTTCTTTTGCTGGCAAATATCTGATCGTACTGAATATGGCAGAGGCAGAATACGTTGCCAATTATATTCTCAATGGTGGCGATAGAAATGAATTTATGGCCAAATTCAGCCGTGCTTGTTCGCCCGGATTTGACCCCGATCGCGATTTAGAGCATATTGGTATTGCTAACCAAACTACCATGCTCAAAAGCGAAACCGAACAAATCGGTAAACTGTTCGAGCATACGATGATGAAAAAGTATGGCCCCGCTCGGTTAAACGACCATTTCCAAAGTTTTAATACCATCTGCGATGCTACCCAAGAACGTCAAGATGCGATGTTGAATTTGGTAGAAGAGAAGTTGGATTTGATCGTAGTTATCGGCGGATATAATTCGTCTAATACTACTCAATTACAACAAATTGCGATCGAACGACAAATTCCTTCTTATCATATCGATAGCGCTGACAGGATTCACTCCAATAATCGCATCGAACATAAGATATTACACGGAGATTTGGTAGTAGAAGAAAATTGGTTACCCGATGGGGAAATCGTGGTGGGAATCACTTCTGGTGCTTCTACCCCCGATAAAGTTGTGGAAGATGCCATTGAAAAGATTTTTCAGTTAAAAGCGGCTGCTTTGGTTTAGGAAATAATCCACCTCTTCATATGTTGGGGAGGTGGCTAAATCTACTGAAGCTATTAAATTGGTGTAATGTGGATTTTTTTTACCACAGATATCCACAGATAAACACAGATAAACACAGATGTAGAGTTAGCGTTATCGTCAGTATGATAGAAAATTTGATTTTTTGATTCACAAGAATTACTTCGTCAAAACTTCTTGATTCATTTACCAGTCGGACTTATTTTATTCTGAATTCTGAATTCTGACTCGGAGAATTCTCTTCTAAATAAGCTAAAATGCTAGCAGGAAAAGCATTTCACGAGCTAGCCAACGAATGATCGAAACACTGCAAACCTATCTTTACCATATCGCGCAATTTGCTGATTCCTTGGTGAGGAGTCAGTTAACTCAACTTAGTTGGCTGAGTGTCGCTGTTATCTTTGCAGCTGGCTTGCTTACCAGCTTGACACCTTGTATGCTTTCCATGTTGCCGATTACGATCGGCTATATCGGCGGGTACGAAGCGAAAAGCCGCCTGCAAGCTGCTGCTCAGTCTACTTGGTTTGCCTTGGGATTGGCAACTACCCTGGCTGGATTGGGAATTGTGGCTGGTTTAGTGGGACAAGTTTACGGTCAAATTGGCTTTGGTTTGCCGATCGTCGTCAGCATCATCGCCATTATCATGGGGTTAAACTTATTAGAAGCCCTACCTCTGCAATTTCCCTCGTTTGGCGGTACTGAATGGATTTCTAAAGATTTACCAGCCGGAGTGCGTTCCTATTTGCTTGGCTTGACTTTCGGTTTAGTCGCTTCCCCTTGCAGTACACCAGTTCTCGCCACCTTGTTAGCTTGGGTAGCCAACACGAAAGATTTGGTATTAGGTGGCGCTTTGCTGCTATCCTACACAGCTGGATACGTCGCACCTTTAATTTTGGCTGGTACGTTTACGGCTTCTATTAAAAAATTGTTGGAATTGCGTCGCTGGTCTGGTTGGATCAACCCCGTTAGCGGTGCATTATTAGTAGGATTTGGCGTATTTTCTCTGCTGTCTAGAATTCCCCTGGGTAGTTTTTAATCGAATGATTGGAAAAGATACTAATTCATCAAATTTACCGAACTGGCTTTTGACACCTCAAAAGTTATTCCGTCGCGAATTATTGCCGCTACTAGCTGATTTGCGTTTAGCAATTTTATTGCTATTAGCAATTGCTATCTTCAGCATTACGGGAACGGTGATCGAACAGGGTCAATCGGTGCAGTTTTATCAAGCAAATTATCCAGAAGATCCCGCTTTATTTGGTTTCCTCACCTGGAAAGTTCTGCTGATTTTAGGCTTAGACCATGTTTATCGTACTTGGTGGTTTTTGTCGCTGCTAATCTTATTTGGTAGTAGCTTAACCGCTTGTACCTTTACCCGCCAATTCCCGGCTTTAAAAGCTGCCCGCAACTGGAAATTTTACGACCAACCCCGCCAATTTGAAAAATTAGCTTTAAGTGCAGAAATAGAAAAAATTTCACTCAATTCTTTGTTACCAGCTTTGCAAAAACGGGGATATCGCATTTTTCAAGAAAATAACACTTTATATGCTCGTAAAGGAATAGCGGGAAGAATTGGCCCGATTATCGTTCATGCCAGTATGTTAATCGTTTTGGTTGGTTCGATTTGGGGGGCGCTGGGAGGTTTTATCGCTCAAGAAATGGTTCCTAGCGGTCAAACTTTTCAGATCGGAAACTTCATCGACTTTGGCCCTTTAGCCAACCTAAAATCTACTAAAGATTGGGCGGTAAAAGTTAATCGTTTTTGGATTGATTACACGCCAGAAGGTTCCATAGACCAATTTTATTCTGACTTATCTGTTGTAGATAAAGCAGGAAAAGAAGTAGATCGAGAAACGATTTACGTCAACAAACCGCTGCGATATAAAGGAGTAACTTACTATCAAACTGATTGGGCGATCGCCGGAATTAAGTTTCAGTTAAATAATAGCCCGATTTTCCAAATGCCAATGGCAGAATTAAGTAAGCCAGGTCAAGCTAAAATCTGGGGAACTTGGATTCCCACTAAACCAGATTTGAGTGAAGGGGTTTCCCTTTTGGCAAGAGATTTGCAAGGAACTTTACTAGTTTACGATACTAAAGGTCAACTAGCAACCACCGTTCGAGAAGGAATGTCTACCGAAATTAATGGCGTTCAGCTAAAAATTTTGGAAGTAATCGGTAGTACTGGTTTGCAAATTAAAGCCGATCCGGGAATTCCGATCGTATATACTGGTTTTGGTTTGCTCATGCTAGGCGTGATTATGAGCTATGTTTCTCACTCCCAAATTTGGGCTTTGCAAAAAGATGGCAGCCTCTACGTTGGGGGAAGAACGAATCGCGCACAAGTGGCTTTTGAACGGGAAGTGATCGAGATTTTGGATAACTTGAAACAGTCAGGAGTGAGTGAAGGAGGAATTGCGATCGCACCCACATCTTTAGCCAGCGAAAGTTGAGCTATTTTTAATAATCGCTTTAATTTTCAGGTAAGTTGTTACTCCTTAAAAGAAAACGCAACAACTTACCTAAACTCACATCTTGTACCTAGAAATATGAATGTTATATTAAATCGAATAGAAAAAATAATGCTACAGATCTCTCTCCCCATCCCCCCATCTCCCCACCTCCCCATCATTTATCTGTAGCAAACATTTGAGTATTCGATATTACAGCAGATTCCAGTTACCTGAAGTACGGGATAAAAACCCGGTTTCTTGAAGAAACCGGGTTTTTATGTACAGCATTTATTAGGAAAGTGCTGTAAATGTCTCTGGAAAGATATCGATAAAATCCAGAAACTCAGAAATTACCTGAAGTTGAGTTTCATTAAATAGCTCGAAAAGAGGATTGGAATTTTGACGTAAATAGTAAGTTGTTGCCCAAAAAGAGTTTGTATTAGATTTATTCGGTTTGAGACACCAGAGCATATAAGCAGGAATAGCATGGCGAAATCCTTTGGCATCCATAAACGAAAAGACATCATGAAATGTTTTTATCCAACTATCCGGAATTTCCTGCCATCGAACTTCTCGATCGATTTGCCGAGCTAGCCATTCATCTTCATAATCATCTCTAGCTCTTGCTTGATGCAAGGAAACCCCATCTTCGAGAGTTACATCTTTGAAGGCAGCATTAATTTTTTCAATTAAGGTTAATCGAGCTTTTTCGGCTAAAACATCTATTATTTCCCAATTCGAGTCTCGCACATCATCAACTGTAGGCGCACGCACATCATTTAACCAGTGTTGCTCGCAAGCTCCAAATTCGATAAAATTTCGTTGGGCTTGTCGCAGAGAAACTTGATTAGAACTACTCCAGTTATACTCATACTCATCAGTCATATCCTCATTATCTTCCCAAAAACAAATCGGGCAGATCAGATAAGTACCTGGTGGTTTAGCATCTAAAGTTTTGTAGCCACAACAAGGACAAGGATAGCGGTTTTCAGAAGACATTTTATCGTTGGGAATTGTATTTGGTGCGATCGCGTAGTAACTCCACAAGGCTTTCTCTCATCAATAAGCTTTAGATCTAAAGATTACCTTTAGCGGTTGCAAGTAACGTTAGCATCAATACCACCAGCTTCCAGCAGTTTATTGCAAGTGGGTTGTTAGCCTGCCGTTTCAAGATGAATTTGATATTTTTCAAGAAATACTTCAAGTAACTCATCACCTCCATATCTACTCAAAACTTTTAACTGAGTTCCAGGTTGTTCTGAGTTAGTTCCAGATCGGATGGCAAAGATTAATAAAAAATCTTTACAGCTACCTCCAAGAATGATAATTGTTCTTTGAGTGAATTGCGATCGCTAAAACCCGGTTTCCCCTCGTTACCAAGCTCCAGCCTGGTAACGCAAGTCTGGAGGCTCTGCCTCCAATAGCTACAGGAGGCAGAGCCTCTAAAACAGCATTCTCAGGTGGAACCTGGGAACGAGGGAAAACCTGGGTACGAGTGAATCATAAATTTCGATCGAGCGGTTAGGCTATCAGCCATATTGCTTGTGCTACCTTTAGTCACGAGGTAGTAATACATTAGCTAGCTAAGGTTTGGGTTCTGGATGCCCAACTGGTGCGCCAACCAATGGATTGCGCGTATACCGCCGAGCGATCGATCGCTACCGTTAGAAAGTTTACTCTCTTAGTAGAGCGATCGGTGGATCGCCGATCGGTAACAGGTAGTATCCCTGTACTTTCAGCAAAAACACTTCTGCTCTGGATAAGGGCACCTTGTTAGGGACAAGGCAGCTTCGCAGCTAAAAAGTTGGGGAAAAACCGAGACAGAGAAAATCTGTTTTAGTTTGGTAAACTCTGCGGTGTTAGTGTTCTGCTACTGAGGATCGCAAGCGATCCTCAGTAGTTACAGTAAAGAAGCCAGTGCAATTGTTTTCTCCCTAACTCGAGTATGTCCCTTCGTTTTGTCGTTTCGGTCGTCCGGAACTGGCATTTGCGATCGGCATATTTGAGCGCTGTTAGATTTTTCTAGATTGCTCTTGGATAATCTAGGTGCAGCGATCTTAATCCAGTTTTGGAGATGCAGTTTGCCCGCAACCGAACTGTCAACACTTACACTTGCAGAGTTTGAAAAATACTAAGTGCTATCATAAATTTCGTGTTACATTCAGTAACAAGGTAGTAATACATTGACGAGCTATAGTTTGGGTTCTGGATGCCCGACTGGTGCGTCAACCTCTGGATTGAGCGTATACCGCAAAGCAATGGATGACTACTGCACCGTTTGATTAGCTCAGAGGCAGAGCAATCCGCAATGTTCGGATGGTCGTAGGTTCAATTCCTACATCAAACTCCCGGAAGTTAGCTCAGTGGTAGAGCGATCGACTCATAATCGATTTGTTGCAGGTTCGATTCCTGTACTTTCAACCAACCTTGTCTAGGTCAAAAGACAAATTCGCGGAATAGAGCAGTTTGGTAGCTCGTTGGGCTTGTCCCCAAATGTCAGTGGTTCAAATCCACTTTCTGCACCAACAACCCCGTCCGGGTCAAAAGACACTACTTTTGGGTAGTAGCAAAATCAACTGATTAGGAACTCTGCAATGTAGGTGCGTACCATCGATCGTCACCTAGTGACGATCGGTAGTAACTGTAAGGGAGCCAGTGCAATTGTTCTCTCCTTAACTTGAGTATGTCCCTTCGGTTTCTAGCTCCGGTTTTCTGGAACTGGTAAACTGAACGGCGTATTTGAGAGTTGTTCTCTTTGCCTGGATTGCCTTCGGGTAGTCTGCGGGGAAGCGGCAACCATCTTAATCCAGTTTTGGAGAAGCCATTTGCCCGCAACCGAACAGTCAACACTTACATTTGCAGAGTTTAAAAAAATTGTGTAGTATATGTATTATAAAAACTCTTGATTTTTTGCTTAATATCATGTTGAGTTGATTAGCTGTAATGACCAAATTTGTGCAAAAACCTGAAAAAGTTCTCTATGCCTGCCTCCTGAGGTATTAGCGATCGGTTTTAAGTCGGACAAGTATAATAACTTTCTCGCTATGTCAAACTTCGATAACCAACTAGAAAACTTTTATGCAAAAAATGGCCAAGAATGGCGGGAATGGTTGGAAAAAAACCATCGTACCTCTATTGGTGTATGGCTAATTTACTACAAAGTAAAAAGTGGTAAGCCAAGTATTAAATATAGCGAAGCAGTCAAAGAAGCTTTATGCTTTGGTTGGATTGACAGTAAAGTTAAAGCTTTAGATGAAGAACGCTATATGCAAATATTTACGCCCCGGAAACTAAAGAGCGTATGGTCAAAATTAAACAAGCAGTACATCGCAGAACTAATCGATCTAGGTTTGATGACTGAGGCTGGTTTAGCCAAAATTGAAGCAGCCAAACAAAATGGTTCGTGGAATATACTAGATTCAATAGAAGAGTTAGTTATTCCAGATGACTTAAAGCAAGAGTTAGGTACCAATGAAGCTGCTAATAAATTTTTTGATTCATTAAGCAGATCTTCTAAAAAGAATATACTATATTGGATTGAGAGCGCTAAACGTCCTGAAACAAGGGCGAAAAGAATTGAAATCACGATAAATTCAGCAGCGCAAAACAAGAAGCCAAAGTTATAATTTAGAGCCGATATGTTATTTCGATTGCAAATACCCAAGTTGTTTAAGAAAATTTCTATGTGGAACACATTTTATATTAAACCTAACGAGATTGGCATATTATATCACCGCAGTGATTTTAAGAAAATCTTGCAGCCCGGTACTTACACTTATTGGGGTTGGCACTGGCAACTAAAAACTTACGATCTCAATCAGCCAGAGGCAAAGATTGAGAACTTAGAGCTATTGCTGCGAAATCATAGTTCGGAGTTAGAGCAACATCTATTAATAGTAAGAACTGGATTCAATCAAGCTGCTTTGGTGCGCTGCGGACAAAGTTGGGTCAGCGTTGCACCAAATAAATTGGTGGCTTTTTGGCGCGGTTTTATTGAGGTGGAATGTCATCTTTTTGATTTAGATGAAGGTCTGGAGTTGCCTGTTCCGTTGGTACGCGAATTGCGCGGAATTGCTTTAAATGGCATCAAGAAATTTCTAATTTCAGAGTCGGAAATTGGTTTGCTTTACGTGCAGAATAACTTCGTGCGATCGCTCTCGGCAGGCGAGTATGCGTTTTGGAATTTCGATCGCGAAGTTGTAGTACGCACTCTCAGCAGGATCGTACCAAATCCAGACTTTCCTTTAGAAGATGTATTGATCGAGCAACATCCTGATTTTGTGGCAGCTTACTGCCAAGTTGTACAATTGCAAAATCATCAAGTTGCGATCGTTCGCTATCAACGGAAAGTTGTCTCTATTCTTGCACCAAGTAGCCGCAAGCTATTTTGGCGAGGTGTGGAAGTAGAAACAATTGACATCAGCACTGATGCTAAATTGCCACCTAATCTAGTTGCAGAATTAGTCTCCGGTTCCTCAGATGTAGTATCTTTGAGCCGCAATTCTTTGCACATTGTAGAAGTACCAGCACAGCACATTGGGTTACTGTACGTAAATCAAGAGTATCAAACGCAACTTCAACCAGGAATCCATGCTTGGTGGAAATTCGGGCGTTCTTGGCAAACGGAAACGATCGATCTGAGACTGCAAATGATGGAAGTATCCGGTCAAGATATCCTTTCTAAGGATAAAGTGCCTCTGCGCTTGAATTTAACGGCTGGCTACCGGATTATCGACCCATTGAAAGCTAAAAACGCTTTATCCAATGTGGGTAATTACTTATACAAAGAGTTACAGTTTGCTTTACGCGCAACGGTAGGCGATCGCACTTTAGATGCTTTACTGGAGGATAAAGGTGCGATCGATACCAGTATTGCCGAACATATTCGTCAGAAAACCGCCGACTATGGAGTTGAAATTGACTCTGTTGGGGTGAAAGATATCATTCTCCCCGGCGAAATCAAGACTATTTTGAGCAAAGTCGTAGAAGCAGAAAAAGCCGCTCAAGCTAACGTAGTGCGTCGCCGCGAAGAAACTGCCGCAACTCGTAGTATGCTGAATACTGCCAAAGTAATGGAAGATAACCCCGTGGCTTTGCGTCTGAAGGAGTTGGAAGTTCTCGAACGGATTGCTGAGAAAATAGATAAAATCCAAGTTAACGGTAGCTTAGAAAGCATCTTGACGGAGTTGATTCACATCAACAAACAATAAAAGGTAAACCTCTGTTAAAGGAAGATAGTAACCTTGGATAATCGACTGTTGTTAAAGGAAAAATTAAGAGCTTTTCTTGAAGAGATTCAACCCAATCAAGATGGTTCTCCTTTTACCAATTTGCAGATAAAAGAAACTACTGCTGCTGAAATTGAACAGTTGACTATCCAAGTCGAAAGCTGTAATCCAAATCCGAAACCTCTAGTAAATGCTATTTCTTTACTAAACGGAAGTTGGCAACTGCAATACTCCACTGCTAGAGAAATCCGCTCTTTAGTTTCCCTACCATTGGGATTAAAGTTGGGTAAAGTGTATCAAGCGATCGATGTTGCTAACAAACAGTTTTTCAATCTCGCTTTTGTCAAACATTCTTTGGGATTGTTATCGGGATATGTGAAAGTAACAGCTAGCTTTGAGCCTGCTGTAGATGATTCATCACCCTTACCAGATAAACGCATTAATGTCTATTTTGACAAACGCTACCTATCGATCGAGAAAATTGTTGGTATTAAGACGCCTCAACTCGATCCGTTCAAGGTTGTAGCCGCTAATAATCCGGTTGGTCGAGTTGCCACGCTTGATATTACTTACTTGGATGAAAATTTGAGAATTGGACGCGGCGGAGATGGTAGTTTGTTCATTCTTAAGAAATCCGCTCTTTAAATCATCTGTTAGTAGAATTGAATTTTAACAGTGTTGGGCGATTGTTTAGCTTTGTGTCTCTAGGTTTGCGATCGTTTGAGGATGAACAACTACAACTTCATTGTTCGTAAATATTCTCCCGTCGCAATGCTTCATCTGGCAGATTAACTCCATGTATCCATTGGTGAAGCCGTTCCGCCCTTTCTTCAGCCGTGGCAGTTGCCCAGAATGATTGTTCTGGGGGAAGGAAGTATAAAGAGTTGCCTAGCGATTACAGCATAAGTTAAATTAGTTTATGTAGTTTATCCTTGGAGTCTGACTGGTAAATGGGTGGAAAACTATATAATCCAGATGCGGTTCTCGATCAAAATTATCCATCAGGTTACTCGTTCTGCCAAAAATTTCTATCTAGCCCAGAATTCACAGTTGAATTTTTAAAAGACTTTAATGTTTTCAAAAGAACTGATTTAAAAACTAAAGAGAAATATGCAATTGATGTTGCGGAAGCACTTTTTAATAAGGAAATAAGCCCTCATGAAGTACTTGTAAAATACGTAAAAAAACCGAGAACATGGTTATCTATTAAGCAAGGCACTTATTCACAATTCCCTCAGATGAAGTCTCCAGAAGAACTGCTTTCATCATTTGGTGAACCTGGGTGGTATGGACCGATCCGAGATCCTGCAAGCTCTAGAATTTGGTACATCTACACCCGTAGAATTGAGCATTACATTCCCAGGGAAGCATACACCGATCATGAAGGCAATCGAAAAACTTATGATATTGCATATATTCGTTGGCCTATCATAGCTGAGGTCAGTCAAAAGTATGTTGCGCTCAGTTGGGAGGGATTTTCCTATACCAGCGAAGATAAACTAAATTCTAAAAATCAATTTTCTTTTTGGTTATATATCTCGGAAATATTTGAAGAATTGAAAACTCTCCTTGGAGGCGATTGGAAACACCCAGAACTTCATATCTTGCTTCTACATACACTTTGGAATAAGTACCATGAAAAACCTCTGTATAATTGGAGTCATAAGAGAGTGCGAGCAGAGTCTTCCGGTATAGCTTTGAATGCACAATGTACTGGGGATGATGAAATTGATATTGGAGACAAAGGACTAAAGGGGCTTTCTCGAACGCTTGCCGAAGCTGCTCTAGATTCATTAGAGAATGTTTTCCCACACGATCCTCAGAAACTCAATCAAGTTGAGACTGCTATTTTAAATACTCTTATTAGGGAATGGGGAACGAAGTCCTATGAGTTTAGTCTTAAGAAAGCATTAATTATAGCTAATGCTGATTCAGATTCAATTAGTTTCGATCAGAAGACTCAGACTACTCAAACTGAGACTGTTTTCCGCGTACACTGTTACTTTGGATTAAATCCACCTTCCAAAAATCAAGACTCCTTGCAACATCTAAAATGTTACAAAGAGTGTGGAGGTAGTGTTGGAGTGCTAAGATTTTTGCTAGCAGAACTGGGCATAGAATAAGGGACATGACCCAATTTACTTGTAAGAGCCGTCTAGATTTTCTAAACCCCGGGCAAAAAAGTAAGTTGAGTCTGAGGTTTAGATCCGCTCATGGAAAAGTAATGCCTCATGAACTTGCTGTCAGTTTAGGACTAAAACTTCCTCAAGCTTACGCTATTCTAATCGTTCTCGGTTCGTCTGGGCTGTGTGATAATCGCCTTCTTATCTATCACATCTGTACCGAGGCATCAGTAGGTTCAATACCTTTTGGTATAGGCTTTCCACCTTTACCTTGGGTTTGTCCTGAATGTGAGCAAACTATTGAAAACTATGATGAGATGTCTTTTGATCTAATGGCATTAGCAAAGGAACCCATTGAGTTTATTTAATTTATCCTATGTCAAATCAGCAAAATCAAGGGGACATAATTGTAAATTTACTCAAAGCTTTGGAATATATAAATCCCGAAGATGAGAACTCAGAAGCTAGTATAGCTTCATATTTATATGTTCCAGAGCCTAGAATTTCAGAATATTTGAAAAAGCTGAAAAATTATATAGAATTAGATTCTCCCAACCATAAACAACGTAAAGAAGCTGGTGATTTGCTAGAACAGATAGTAGCTCTTACATTTTGTGGATTGAAAGGGCTTACTAGCATAAAGAGTTTTCGTTCTGCTGGACCTCAGTATGACCTTTTAATCAGCGGTGATAGTGTAGCATGGTTTCCTCTTTACAGACTGTTGTATATGAAGGAAAATCAAAGGGATATCGTTGTTGAAGCTAAATGTACAGAAGAGAAAGTATCAGACCAACAATTTGCAAGGCTATGTAGTCTTATGGAAGTCAACCTTTTCAATACTACTGGATTAGGAATATTCTTTACATTGAAAGGTGCAACAGGCTTTCCCGAAAGAGGAAAAGAGACTAGACAACAGCAACTTAGTGAAGCAAGGCTACGTCAAATCAATTCAAAATTCAAAATTATTAATTCAAAATTACAATCAGTGGGGGCTTGAACCCACCACTGATTGAAAACCGCCAAATGTTTAATTTTGGCGGGAGCCTGTACTCTGAATTGTTTAATTCAAAATTAATCTT
>DATNQN010000129.1 GCA_036703985.1 Leptolyngbyaceae cyanobacterium | reverse complement strand
CTAAATTCAGAATTTTTATCGCCGCCGCGCCATCACTTTTTAATGCTCCATCTTTACCATGACCTAAAAATCTTGGTAGACGAAATCCTAAACTTTTAAAAAAAGTAATAATTTGATTAATATCTTTCCAACAGGAATATTCAGTATTTTCTTGTAAACCACTCCATCGAAATAAATATTGAAGTTGCTCATCCTCTAACCAATCAACTTTTTCTACTAAAACGCGATCGGCTAATTTTGTAGCGGTTCGCGCATCGGCGCTACTTTCTACAATTACCACAAATTCAATCATTTATTTCTCCTGCAACCACCCAATCTTCCCCCTCCGCATCCCAAAATTCGCCAGTGGTTAAAGTTTGTTTCGCCCATTCTACATCAGGATGTTCGTCCAATCGTTTACAACGAGTAAAACCTGAATTAGCGTTACTTAATACATGAACTTGAGAAGGCGTAAGTTCATCCACAATATAAGGAGAATGAGTAGTAAAAATAATTTGCAGATTCGGGTTAGCTTGAATAATTTCCTTAAAAACAGCAATCAATTCTCGTTGCGCTTTGGGATGAAGTCCCTGTTCTACATCATCTAATAATACTAGATTTGGTTGATTGGGATTCATCAAAACAGTCAATAATCCCAGCGCCAGCATCGTTCCTTCACTAATAGCAAATGCTGGTATTTTTTCACCCGTATTCATGTCTAGGACAACTTCTTGTCCTGCCATTTCCTGACTTTCTTCGTAAGAAATAGATTTTCCATTGACTTCGATTAAGCGTTGGCGATTGACTGTAACTTTAGCTCGCCTTATCCCTACTTTCTGTACTCCGGGTACAATTCTTTTTAACATTTCTTGTAAGGATTGAAATCGATCTGGATCTTCGTTACGCAGATAATCTAAAGTAGGTGCTAAACCTGAACCATCAAACTCAACTCGCGGCGTAATTGCATCACTGTAAGCTGGTTTAGCAAGGTTATTAGCTACTAGCTTTAAGTGAACCAATCTCAAAGATTGGCGTATGGGTTCTGGAGCATTACTCAAAGAGCTATCCCATTCAAAAAAACCATCTTCTTCGTTATCGACTTTCCAAGATGCTTTTGGTAACCAAGGAGGATCAATGTATTCAAATTCATAGAAAGCTTCCCAATCTTTCCGATTCCTGTATTCCCAAAAACCAGATGCAATAACAGATACACTATCTCGATCTATTGTTGTAATAAATTCAGGCTCTCTTTCACCTTTAAAAATATTGGCGAATGATGAATGAACAAGCTGACTAAGATAATCTAATGCTTGCAAAACAGATGTTTTACCAGAACTGTTCTGTCCTACCAAAGCGTGAAGGCGAGAATCATCTAAAATTATTTGTGTATATCGATGACTTTTGAAGTTGTGAAGTTCTACTTTTTCTAGCATTTGATTGCTAATTTCCTTATATAGAATTTGAGCTTAGACGGCTCTATAGTATTATAGTCTAATTTAGCTGATATCTTGCATCTGCTTTCTTCACCCGCCAACGACTAAAGTCGCTGGCTAATAGCGAAAGTCCACTAAAGTGGACTGAAGAATTTAATATTTCAGTCGGTTTTAACCGACTTTTGCTATTAGCCTGGGGTTTGAACCCCAGGCGGGCCATAAGGGATAACAAAAAATCTCTCCTTAATCATCCTTTCTTTCTGCAATCAAAACTTGTACCAAATGCCAAAGAAAGAAACAAAAACCAACAGATAAACCTGAAATAGGATCGAACCATCCTATAATATTAACAATTGAAAATTCACCTACCTGGGAACCAACCAAAATCAGCTTTTGTTTTGTCAATTTGGTTTTTGGCTTAATTTCAATACTTTGATGCTGCGAATAACTAACAAAAGCAAATAAAATGAAAACCTGAATTTCCGGGTTTTGAGAAAGGATAGCTTTCAATAATTGGGTACTCATGTTCTCTTCCTAAATTCGATGTTTTAGGAATAACAAACCCCAGCAGTTCAGTATCGGTTAGTTCGGATCAGATATTAAATTCCCCTTTCTGACACCCAAACTACGGAAGAGACAGACTAAGCTATTAATATCGGCAACTGCATCGACTCCAACTATGAGAGAAACCCGCAAACGTGGTATTCCCGCTACTGAAGAAGGACGGCAAAAACTCACAACTGCGAAAGCTGCTAAACGTAACCATGAGGGTAAAGTTTGGACTTATTTGGATATCGCCACAGCAGCGGAAGTGAACGAAACAACTGTTAAGCGGTTTTTCCGGGGAGAGGCGGTAGATAAGGAATCTGCAATTTCGATTTGCAAAGCTTTGGATTTGGAAGTAACAGATATAGTAGATCCAAAACATTTAAACCCACCCACACCAACAACCACACCAACAGAAATAAACTGGCGCGAAATCTGCACCAAAGTATTGGCAACCCAACACCTCCGCCGCCAAGCAACCGCACAACAATATGAATTAAATATTTACGTTCCCTTGGGATTAATGGAACGTCCCAAAACACCAAACCCCAGACCAAACGCCACTGGGGAAGAATCGCCACCGCAGAAAGAACCAGAACTGCAAATCGTCCAAACTTATAAAGATGATGCTTTTTTCCAGAAAGTTATTGCCGAAAATCACACCGAAAAACGCAAGCATATCGCGATTATTGGCGAACCCGGTGCGGGGAAAACTACGTTGTTAGGAGAATTGGCAGAAAGGTTGGCGAAAAATTCCCCGTATTTTCCCATTTGTATTCGATTGGCAGATTTACGTTCTAGCACAATAGCCGATTATTTACTCAATAATTGGCTTTCCAAAGCATTGCAATTTATCGATTTTGAAGCGGAAAATGTCACGCCAGAAATCAGAAAAGCATTCAAGCAACTTTTCGCAACAGGTAAGGTGTGGTTGCTGTTGGATGGGGTGGATGAAATGGCGGCGACTTCCCCTATCGAGGCGTTGGCGAGAATTCGGGAACAACTGACTGACTGGGTGGGTAAGGCGCGGGTGGTGCTAACTTGTCGTTTGAATGTTTGGGATGCAGGAAATATCAATAGCCTGACAAATTTTGATACTTATAAAACTTTGGAATTTGAACCGGATGATGTGGATGAGTTTATTCGCCAGTGGTTTGAAGAGGCGAGTCTGGATGAGAAACGGCGCAAATCTGGCAATGAAACTTTTTGGCGAGAACAGGGAAAACGCTTAACAACACAGTTAAAATCACCGGGAAAAGAGCGAATCAAAGAACTGGTACGCAATCCCCTGCGGTTGTCGATGTTGTGTCAGTCTTGGTGCGTACCCGAACAGGAATTGCCCGAAACGAAGGCGGCACTTTACGAGCAGTTTACCACTTATTTTTTTGAGTGGAAACAAGAGGAATTCCAGAAGAAACAGCGAGTATTAAACCAGAAGGATAAAAAACAGATTCAACAAGCTTTGGCAAAGTTGGCTTTAGCGGCAATGGAAAGCGTGAATCGGTTTCGGATTGAGCAAGATTTTGCCATTGAGCAGATGGAGGAGGAGTGGTTTAATTTAGCTGATGAATTGGGATGGTTGGTTTTAGTTGATAGGGATACCCGCACGAAAAAGCCTGTTTACGCTTTCTTCCATCCGACGTTTCAGGAATATTTCGCCGCTTGTGCAATTGAGGATTGGCACTTTTTCTTAAATCACCAAATTCCCCCTGTTTCTGATTGCAGTTACCGCATTTTTGAGAGGCAGTGGCGAGAGGTAATTTTGCTGTGGTTGGGGCGAGGGGAGATAGAACGAAAGCAGAAAGAGGAATTTATTGATGCTTTGGTTAATTTTGAGGATGGATGTGGAGATTTTTATGAATATCGAGCATTTTTCATTGCAGCACAGGGAATTGCCGAGTTTGGTGATTTTGATATGAGTACCAAGATTGTTGAACAACTTGCTGGTTGTAGCTTTGATAATTCTAACTTACTGTGGCAAGAAGCAAGAAAAATACTTGAACAAACACACAGAAAAAAAGCTGTTGTTGTTTTACAAAAGTTGTTAGCGGGCTGTGAAAACGAATCTACTTCTGTGGAAATCGCTTATACCTTGGGGCAAATTGACCAAAATAATAAAGCTGCTATTAGGCATTTGAAAAAACTATTAGAAATTATAGATAATAAACTGTTATGGCAAGTAGCATATAGTTTAGAAAAAATTGATAATGGAAATCCAGATGCTATTGCTGCTCTTTTTAAACTTTTAGAAAACAGCGAAGACAGTGACATTTATAGGCAAGCTGGTCATACATTGGAGGAAATTAGTAGGTATAATACAACCGTTGTTAGTAAATTAAAAGAATTATTATCGAATAAAAGTATAAATATTCGTAACCGAGCAGCTAATGTACTCTACAATTTAGATAAAAGCGATCCAGATTTAATCACTTTTTATATAGAAAGATTAGACAACTCTAAATCTAACTCTAGTCGCTGTATCATTGCTCGAAATTTAGGAGAAATTAATACAGTCAGTCAAGATGTAGTTAATGTATTAAATAAGCTTTTAGATATCAGGGAGTCAGAATCTACTCGTATTCGTGCTGCTGAGAGCTTATCTAAATTTAAATCAAGCAAGCAAGAACATCCCATTGCTACTTTGAAAGAAATAAGCTGTAACAGCCAGGATTATCTTAACAGATGTTCTGCTGCTAGGGTTTTGGGAAATTTTGATGATGCCAAGCAAGATGCTATTGAAATTTTAAAATCCCTTTTACACCACAAACATCCTAAAGTTCGTCGGTGGGCTGCTGATGATTTAGGGGAATTAGACAAGGGAAATCCAAATGCAATTGCGATCTCAAAACAGCTTTTGTTAACTTGTCAAGAACCTAAAGAAATGCAGCAAATTGCTTATGTTCTAGAAAGGATTGGCCCGGAAAATCCTGTTGTAATTGATGCTCTACTTCAACTGATGCACGAGCGTAAAAATGAGCATGAAATTGTTCTTTTAGCAGCTAGTAGCTTACTTAAACTTGCTCCCAGTAATCAAGATGCCATAGATCCGTTAACTATGCTATTGAAAACTTGTGAAGATCAGTTTATGCAATGGCGAATAGCTGATATTTTGTTAAAATTAGATAATAATAATAAAAATGCCATAAATAACTTGATAGAATTGTTGCATATCTGGGAAGATGAATTTATATTTACAAATGCTATTATTAGCTTACATCAAATTAACCAAGACAACGAAAATCTAGTTAATATTCTAATGAAAATTGTATCTACCACTAATAATGAGAATATATTTTTAGCCGCATCTTCCTTTCTTCGTTTAATCAAAAGTTTTAGTTTGGTTAAGAAGATAGTTTTTATGCTAAAAGATACTTTCATAAAAGAATTTAATAAAAATCAGCATGAACGCTATAAGCAATGTTTTGAAGTTTTATGGAGCTACGCTCAAAACCTGCCCTACCCCGACTTCTATCAAGCTTGGCACCAAGACACCCTTACCAACACCGCAACAGCAAACCTCAACCTAGCAAACTTACCCCAAGTCCTTGCCGAAGCGATTAACAATCAACCCGAATTATGCAGCAAAGTAAAGCTAATTTGCATGGACACACACCAAATCATCGACCCCGAAAACCCCGCCCCTGAAATTTACGACCTGATGCTAAATCAAAATTGTCCAGAGTGGCAGAATGGGTATCCAGAAACAATGCAAAAACTCAAACTTTATTGGAATTACCTGCGCCGCAATAGCGAAAATCCCCTGTTTTTCATCTGCTACGATTCCACAGCACTCACAGCCA